>JBFINI010000108.1:0-8911 GCA_041611275.1 Burkholderiaceae bacterium | reverse complement strand
GATGGGCGGCACGCAGCGATTGTTCGATGGCCCAGAACGCTTCACGCGGTGTCTCGGGCTGCACGAACAGTGCACGGGCCAAGTCGACGCCTGCCGTGGTCAGCGCCGGCGGGTAGGGCAGCGCCGGCAATGTTGACTTGGCGGCGCGCTCGCAAGGCAGGACCCAGACGCAGGCGCAGGCGTCCTGTGTGTGTTGCGCCAGCGCCGGCGCAAGCAGCGACAGTTCGCCGATGCCCGGCGCATCGAGCAGCAGTTCGATCAGCTGGCCCTGCGGCCAACCGCCGCCGGGCAATTCGGCATCGAGCGCGGCAAAGCCGCTGGCGATCGTGGCATCGAGGTCAGCAGCGTGCGCGATCTCATCGGCACGCCAGAGGTGGGCCGGGAACGAGGGGCCGTCCCGAGTTTCTTCGCTCTCGCGGGCAGCGGGTCGCAGCAAGGCGGCGGTCCCGGGAGCGCTTCTCAGTTGCGGCAGCATGGCAGCGCGCGCGGCGCAGATCGAAGCCGGTACCGTGGCTGCTTGTCCAGGCGCCAGGGCATCGGCTGGCCTGACTGCAGGCTCGATGCAGGCGATCGGTGCGGCATCGGGTGCAACGGCTATCGTTTCAGGCGCAGATTTCGCTGGTTCGCAGTGCGCCGCCCCCGCTTGCATGTTGGCTGTGGTCGCGGTGCTGACAGGCGCCGCCGCAGCCGAAGGCGCTGTTGCCGCGCTGTCAACGTCGCCGGTTGGCAGCGCTGCTGCGATATCGTGGTCCGGAAAAAGGGGGAGCAGGGCCATGGCGGCACGCCTGACGCCGGAATGAGTTCGAAGTGGAACGGAACGCTGCTGCGGCGATCAGCGCGCGGCGGTTAAACCGATGGACGGATCACGCCGACGGCGATGCCTTCGATCACCAGCGGATCGCGCCGCAGGTCGACCACGATCGGCGCGTAATCGGGGTTCTCGGCGATCAGTTCGGCGCGGGCACCGCGCAGCTTCAGTCGCTTGACGGTGACCTCATCTTCCAGCCGCGCCACCACCACCTGGCCGCTGTCAGCCTGCACCTGCTTGTGCACGGCCAGCCAGTCGCCGTCGAGGATGCCGGCATCGCGCATGCTCATGCCGCGCACCTCGAGCAGATAGTCGGCGCGCGGCTTGAACAGCAGCGGATCGATCGCCGGCGTGCGCAGCACGTTTTCCTGCGCCAGGATCGGGCTGCCGGCGGCCACTTTGCCGATCAGCGGCAGGCCGACCGCGGCGGCCACCGCCTTCATCGTGGCGCGTGCCGATTCCTTCAGGCGGATGCCGCGCGAGGTGCCGGCAACCAGTTCGATCAGCCCTTTGCGGTGCAGGGCCTGCAAGTGCTGCTCGGCGGCATTGGGTGAGCGAAAGCCGAAGGCGCGGGCGATTTCCTCGCGCGTCGGCGGAGCGCCAGTCTGCTGCAGCGTGGCGCGGATGAACGCCAGGATTTCGCTCTGGCGGGCGGTTGGGGCGGCGTCTGGGTTCATGGCGATCGGCGGGAAGGGGAAGGTAAAGTACTGTTGATTTATACAGTATCCCCATGGAATTGCAAGCGACCTGATGGCCACAGCGCTGTTGCACTGAGGTCTACGCGAAACAACGCAGCTTGTTCAGCGGCGAGGCCGTGTTAGACTTTTTTCCATTCGACATCCGTCAGCGGCGAAATCGCAAAGCCTCGCGCCGCGCCCCAAAGCCAAGCGTCACGCCCTATCGGCGGCTCGGCGGGGTCAACCGCCGCTGATCCACGTTTTCGGATAGTGACTTGTACGGCGCTTGCCGACGCCCAAGGCGCAGGTTGATTTCAACCCGCCGTTGCGGGCAAGCCTGCTGAGATATCGGATTTCGCGTTTTTTTCCGGTCCGCCGGTGGCCCGCAACGCATGTTTCGCACATGCGGAAGCCTCTTAGCTCGCGCCGCCGCAGTGGTCCGATGAGTATCGGAAAACATGAACACACAAGAGGCCAAGATCGTCCTTGAGGCGGCTTTGCTGACGGCCGAACGGCCGCTGCCGTTGCCGGAACTGCGCAAACTGTTCGCTGACGAACTGAACGCCGACACGCTGCGCGTGCTGCTCGATGAGTTGCGCCGTGACTGGAACGGTCGCGGCGTTGAGTTGGTGGCGCTGGCCTCCGGCTGGCGTTTTCAGAGTGCGCCGTCGATGCGCGTGTATCTGGATCGCTTGAACGCGGAAAGGCCGCCGCGCTATTCACGCGCGGTGCTCGAAACGCTGGCCATCATCGCTTACCGGCAACCGGTCACGCGCGGCGACATCGAAGACATCCGTGGGGTTACGGTCTCGCCGCAGGTGATCAAGTCGCTCGAGGAGCGTGGCTGGATCGAAAACATCGGCCATCGCGAATCGCCCGGCCGCCCATCGCTGTTCGCCACCACGCGCTCGTTTCTCGACGATCTCGGGCTGCGCTCGCTGGAAGAACTGCCGCCGCTGTCCGGGCAGGGCGAGGCGGCCGCGGCTGAGTTCGAGCTTCAGCTTGGTGCTGCCATGGCGGCCGCGGCTACTGAGGTTTCACCGACGACGCCTGCCGCGGGTGTCGAGTCCGCGCCGGCGACCGAGGCCGCCAACATCCAACCGTCCCACTAGACAACAACACTCGCCATGACGCATGCGATCCGGCCACCGGCCGATGACGATGACTTCAACGACCCGGCCGCCGAGCCGACATCCGGTGCAGAGCCGCGTGATGTAGAGCACGATCATGAAGCCGGGGACGGTGAAGGTGACGGTGGCGATGCACAGCCGGTCGGGCCGGGTGGCGAAGGGCGCGGGCCGCGCGGCCCGCGGGGCCGGCGTCGGCGGGGGCGTGGGGGTCGCGGCCGCGGCCAGGGACAGGGGCCAGGGTTGTCGAACGGGCCTGTCGGGCAAGTGACCGACGGCGAGCCAGTGGCTGGGGGGCCGGAAGCACGGCCGCTCGCGCCCCTGGTCGTCGGTGAAGGGGAGGAACTGAATCCGGAGGGTCTCGCGCCGTCGCCGCTGGCACGCGAGCTGCTCGAGCGCGGTCGCCGCGCCGCCAAGCAGGCGGCCAGCGCGCAGTCGGAGAAGCTGCAGAAGATCCTTGCCGACGCCGGCATCGGTTCGCGGCGCGACATGGAAGAACTGATCATCGCCGGCCGCGTGTCGGTCAACGGCGAGCCGGCGCACACCGGCCAGCGCGTGCTGCCCACCGACCAGGTGCGGGTCAACGGCAAGCCGCTGGCGCGCAAGCAGCCGGGCCGATTGCCGCGGGTGCTCGTCTATCACAAGCCGCCGGGCGAGATTGTCTCGCAGGACGATCCAGGTGAGCGGGCGACCGTATTCGAACGCCTGCCGAAGGTCTCCGGTGGTCGCTGGGTCGCGGTCGGACGGCTCGACTTCAACACCGAGGGCCTGCTGCTGATGACGACCTCGGGCGATCTGGCCAACCGGCTGATGCATCCGCGTTATGAAGTCGAACGCGAATATGCCGTGCGCGTGCTCGGTGAACTGACATCGGAGGCTCGCCAGCGATTGCTCGAGGGTGTGCCGCTTGACGACGGCATGGCGCAGTTTTCGCGCCTCGAGGACGAAGGCGGAACGGGCGCCAACCGCTGGTACCGGGTCACGATCAGCGAAGGGCGCAACCGCGAAGTGCGGCGGATGTTCGCTGCGGTGGGCCTGGAAGTCAGCCGCTTGATCCGCATCCGCTACGGCGCCGTGCAGCTGCCGCGCACGCTTTCACGTGGCCGGTTCATCGAGCTGTCGCCGGAGTGGGTACGCGCGTGGATGCACGATCTGGGCATCGGCGAAGAGGAAGTTCGCGGCAAGGGCAGCGGCGGCGGCCGTCCGCAGGGGCAGGGCGGCCGGCGCAACAAGCCGCAGCGTCAGGGCCCGCCGCGCCAGCCTGATCCGATGACCAGTACGGTGCAGTACATCGCCGCCGGTGGCCGACCCGGCTACGGTGGCCTGGGTCGACCGGGCGGCCAAAGCGGCGGCCCGGGCCGCGCAGGCCACGGCGGCGGGCGCGGCCATCCACGCAAGCCCCGCAAATTCGGCAACTAGCGTCAAACGCAGTCGCTTGAGGCGACCCCGCGGGCACGTATAATCCGCGAGTTGCGGTGATTGACCTGTGCGAAAGAACGCAGGTTGTAGCCGCCCGCGCACCGGAAGCTTGTTCGGCCGATCGCCACAGGGCGGTTGTCCGATCCGGATCGCGCGAGCCTGTTGAAAACAACGAATGGGCTTTTCAGCCCTTTTTTTTTTCTGGGCCGGCTTTGCAGGTGCAGGGTCGGGGTAATGAAAGACGCCGGTTGTGGCGAGATTGACGAACGATTTGTGGGCCCGGGTCGAGCAGACGGTAACCGGACTCGGCTATGAACTGGTCGACCTCGAGCGGGTCGGCCACGGGTTGTTGCGGGTCACGCTCGATGCGCCGGGTCCGGGCGGTGTGGGACTGGACGACTGCGAGCGCGTCAGCCGACAACTGACGCACCTGTTCGCAGTCGAGAACGTCGACTACGACCGGCTCGAGGTGTCGTCGCCCGGACTGGACCGGCCGCTGCGTGGACGCCGTGATTTCGAGCGTTTTGTCGGCGCTGAAGTGACGCTGCAGCTGCATGCGGCGCAGGATGGCCGCCGCAGGTTGCGCGGCACGGTCCTGGCTGTCGGCGGCGAGGCGGGCGCAGAGTGGGTACGGCTGCGCGAGTCGCCACCGCCGCCGCCCGTGCCGACACGCAAGTCGCCCAGCGCGCAGCGGGCAAAGAAGGCAGCGCCGGAAATGCCGGTGTTTGAGGTGGTTCTGGCCGATGTTGAAAAGGCAAGGCTGGTGCCGCAGGTTGATTTTGGATCAGAGGCGCGTGAGTCCGCGCCGATTGAGGAGCGCTCCTGATGAGCCGAGAAATCCTTTTGCTGGTCGACGCTCTGGCGCGGGAGAAGAACGTGCCGCGCGAGATCGTCTTCGGCGCGCTCGAGTCGGCGCTGGCTGCGGCCACCAAACGCCTGTTCGAGGAGGAGGATGTTGACATCCGCGTCGCAGTCGATCGCGAGACCGGCGACTACGATGCCTTCCGCCGCTGGCTGGTCGTGCCTGACGAGGCCGGTCTGCAGGAGCCCGGCCATCAGATCATCCTGTCGGACGCGCGCGAGCAGATCGCCGACATCGAGATCGACGAGCATATCGAGGAGCAGCTGCCGCCGCAGGAGCTTGGCCGCCGATTCGCGCAGGACACCAAGCAGGTGATCCTGCAGAAGATCCGCGATGCCGAGCGCGAGCAGCTGCTGACCGAGTTCCTCGCCCGCGGTGACGACGTCATCAATGGCACCATCAAGCGGATGGACAAGGGCGATTTCATCGTCGAGATCGGCAAGATCGAGGCGCGACTGCCGCGCAACGAAACGATCGGCAAGGAGAACCTGCGTATCGGCGATCGTGTTCGTGCTTTCGTCGCCAAGATCGATCGCACGCAGCGTGGCCCGGCGGTGATCCTCTCACGCACCTCGCCCGAATTCCTGAAGAAGCTGTTCGAACTCGAAGTGCCGGAGATCGAGCAGGGGCTGCTGCAGATCAAGTCGGCGGCCCGCGATCCGGGTGTGCGCGCCAAGATTGCGGTGTGGACTAATGACCGGCGCATTGATCCGATCGGCACCTGTGTCGGCATGCGCGGTTCGCGTGTGCAGGCGGTGACCAACGAACTGTCCGGCGAACGCGTCGACATCGTGCTGTGGTCGGAAGACCCCGCGCAGTTCGTCATCGGTGCGCTGGCCCCGGCCAACGTCACTTCTATCGTTGTTGACGAAGAACGGCACGCGATGGATGTGGTGGTCGACGAGGAAAACCTGGCGATTGCCATCGGTCGCAGTGGGCAGAACGTGCGGCTGGCGTCGGAACTGACCGGCTGGCAGATCAATCTGATGACCGCCGAGGAATCGGCCGAAAAACGCGAGGGCGAGAAGACCTCGGTGCGCTCGCTGTTCATGGAAAAACTCGACGTCGACGAGGAGATCGCCGACATCCTCATCGACGAGGGTTTTTCCACGCTCGACGAGATCGCCTACGTGCCGATGCAGGAACTGCTCGACATCGAAGCCTTCGATTCCGACACGGTCGAGGAACTGCGTAACCGCGCCCGCAACGCGTTGCTGACCGAGGCCATCGTGCGCGAGGAGAACATCGAGCAGGCGGATCCTTCGCTGCTGGAACTCGACAGCATGGACGCCGAACTGGCCGCGAAGCTGGTTGGCGGCGGCATTCGCACGCGCGATGATCTTGCTGAACTTGCAGTCGATGAACTGGTCGAGATGACCGCTGTCGACGAGGAGCGCGCAAAGACGCTGATCATGGCGGCGCGGGCGCACTGGTTTGCCCAGGAAGCCGACCAGGGCTGAAGCGCAGGCTGACGCCGACTGCGGAAAGACGCCAAGACATCTGGTCCGAGGAACACATGCAGAGCAATACAGTTGCCCAATTCGCTGCTGAACTGAAGGTCGCGCCTGCGCTGCTGCTCGAGCAGCTGCGCGCGGCGGGAGTCGACAAGCACGGCGAGAACGACGGCCTGACCGAGGCCGACAAGGCCCGTCTGCTTGACGCGCTGCGTAAGGCGCATGGCGGCGCTGCACCCGAAAAGAAGAAGATCACGCTGACGCGCAAGCAGACCTCGGAAATCAAGCAGGCCGACGGTACCGGCCGCGCGCGCACGATTCAGGTCGAGGTGCGCAAGAAGCGCACCTTCATCAAGCGTGACGCCGCCGAGGCAGAGCCCGAAATCGCGCCCGCGCCGGTCGCGGTCGTTGACGAAGCGGAACTGCGCAAGCGCGAAGACGAAGCCCGTCGCCAGGCGGAGCTTGCCGCGCGGCAGGCAGCGGAAGCGAAAGTGCGGGCCGACCGTGCGCAGCGCGAGATCGCGGAAGCGCAGCGCCGTGAACAGGAAACGGCAGCCGAGACGCAGGAACGCGAGGCCGCCGAGCGCGCTGCGCTGGAAAAGGTCAAGGCCGAGCACGTCGCTGCCGAGGCTGCCGCGCACGAAGCGCAGGCGCAGCAGGAGCGCGCGCGGCGCGCCGTCGAAGCGGAGGTGGCGGCAATCAAGGACATGATGGCCACGCCGAGTAAAGTGGCCAAGGCGCCCGAGCCAGTGCCGACCGGTACGCTGCATAAGCCGGCGGCGAAGGTCGAAGCCAAGGCCACCGAGGGCAAGCGCGAGGAGAAGAAGCCCGGGGTCAAGGAGATCAAGTCGGGCAAGCTGGCGTCGAGCTGGTCGGAAGATGCAGCGAAACGGCGCGCGCTGAAGACGCGCGGCGATACCAGCGCCGGCCGCAGCCTCGGCTGGCGCGGCCCGCGCGGCCGGCGCACCGAGCGGCACGAGGAGCGCGCGCAAGTAGCGATGCCGACCGAGCCGATCGTGCGCGATGTTGTCGTCCCGGAAACGATCACCGTGGCCGACCTTGCCCACAAGATGTCGGTCAAGGCGTCAGAGGTCATCAAGGTCCTGATGAAAATGGGCCAGATGGTGACCATCAACCAGATGCTCGACCAGGACACGGCGATCATCATCGTCGAGGAGATGGGTCACAAGGCCGCCGCTGCCAGGGCCGAGGATCCGGAAGCGTTGCTCGCCGTGTCGGGTGGCGAACTGGCGGACGCGCCGCTGCTCCAACGGCCACCGGTGGTCACGATCATGGGCCACGTCGATCACGGCAAGACCTCGCTGCTCGATTACATCCGCCGCACCAAGGTGGCGGCTGGCGAAGCCGGTGGCATTACCCAGCATATCGGCGCCTATCACGTCGAAACACCACGCGGCATCGTTACCTTCCTTGATACGCCCGGTCACGAGGCGTTCACCGCCATGCGTGCGCGCGGCGCCAAGGCCACCGACATCGTCATCCTGGTGGTTGCGGCCGACGACGGCGTCATGCCGCAGACCAAGGAGGCGATCGCCCATGCGCGCGCCGCCGGCGTGCCGCTGGTAGTGGCGCTGAACAAGATCGACAAGCCGGAGGCGAACCCCGACCGCGTCAAGCAGGAGCTGGTCGCCAACCAGGTCGTGCCGGAGGAATACGGCGGCGATGCGCCGTTCGTGCCGGTCTCGGCCAAGACCGGGCAGGGTGTCGACGACCTGCTCGAGAACGTGCTGCTGCAGGCCGAAGTGCTCGAGCTGAAGGCGCCGCATGACGCGCCGGCCAAGGGCCTGATCATCGAATCGCGGCTCGACAAGGGTCGCGGCCCGGTGGCCACGGTGCTGGTGCAGACCGGCACGCTGAAACGCGGCGACGTGGTGCTGGCTGGCGCCGCCTTCGGTCGCGTGCGCGCGATGCTCGACGAAAAGGGCAAGGCCGTGCACGACGCCGGCCCGTCGATTCCGGTCGAGATCCAGGGCCTGTCGGACGTGCCGGCGGCCGGCGATGAACTGATCGTGCTCGGCGACGAGAAGAAGGCGCGCGAGATCGCGCTTTATCGCCAGGGCAAGTTCCGTGACACCAAGCTGGCCAAGCAGCAGGCGGCGAAGCTGGAGAACATGTTCGAGCAGATCGGCGAAAGCAAGACGCTGCCGCTGATCATCAAGGCCGACGTGCAGGGTTCGCAGGAAGCGCTGGTGCACGCGCTGACCAAGCTGTCGACCGAAGAGGTCAAGGTGCAGGTCGTTCATGCCGCGGTCGGTGGCATCTCGGAATCCGACGTGGGCCTGGCCATCGCCTCGAAGGCGGTGATCATCGGTTTCAATGTGCGCGCCGACCAGCTGGCGCGCAAGATGGCCGAAAGTGGCGGCATCGACATCCGCTACTACAACATCATCTACGACGCGGTGGACGAACTGAAGGCCGCGATGTCGGGCATGCTGACGCCGGACAAGAAGGAGGAGGTCATCGGAACCGCCGAGATCCGCCAGGTGTTCAAGGTCAGCAAGATCGGCTCCATCGCCGGCTGCATGGTCACCTCGGGTGTCGTG
>JBFINI010000107.1:0-8956 GCA_041611275.1 Burkholderiaceae bacterium | reverse complement strand
TCTGCATCCAGCGCGCGGCCAGCGCCACCGCCACCAGGCCGGCGACTACCGCCAGCAGCAACATCAAAACGCCTCGTGATCGCATAAGTGACTCCGTCTACCGTCGATGAAAGAATCCGTGCTGCCGTTTGTGCATCAGGTCATTGCATGCTGCTGATCGCACCCGCGGCGCGGTCGGCGGCGAAATAAGTGTTCCAGGCCCAGTCGAAGAACTCGGGCGACAGCGCCGGCGCCTGCTCGAGGTAGTCAGCGTGGCTGCGGATCAGGTGCAGCAGATCGCGCGGATAACAGGCGAGCAGCGGCCGACCGCTGCCGCCGTGGTAACGATTGACGAGCATGGCGAAGACCGTCGCATCAAATGCGATGCCTTCGGCGGCGCAAGCGCCTTCGAAGATGCGCCGGTATTCGTCAGGCGACACTGCATCCACGGCGATCTTGTGCCCGAGGCGCCGCAGGAACGCCGCGTCATCGAGCTGCGCCGGTTCCAGGTTGGTCGAGAACACGAGCACCATGTCAAAGGGGATCGTGAACTTGCCGCCGTTGCGCAGCATCAGATGGTCATGGCGTCGCTCCATCGGCACGATCCAGCGGTTCATCAGCGCACGCGGCGAGACGATCTGGCGGCCCAGATCGTCGACGATGAAAAGCCCGTTGTTGGCCTTGAAGTGCGGCGGCGCTTCGTAAAAACCCGATCGCGCATCGAAGCTCAGATCGAGCATCTCGAGCGTGAGCTCGCCGCCGGAGATGACTACCGGCCGCTCGCACAGCATCCAGCGGGAATCCGGCCGCACGCGGGTGTCCAGCGTGCCGTGCGCCGTTGGCGCCGCAACGGCGCGATGGCACTGCGCGTCGAACACGCGGATCACCTCGCCCTGTACGTAGATCGCGTGCGGGATCGCCACTGCGCTGCCGAGCAGCCGCTGCAGGCGTTCGGCCACGAAGGTCTTGCCCGAGCCGGCCGGACCAAACAGCAGCACAGGCCGGCCCGAATTGACCGCAGTGCCCAGCTGATCGACGAGCACCGGCGGCAGCACGAGGTCGGCAAACGCCGCCCGCACGTGGCGCGCGGCGATGTGCTGTTTGGTGACCGACTGCTCCGCGACCTGCTGCGCGTAGTCGGCCAGCGGCACCGGTGCGGCGCCGGCGTAGCTGTTGCGCACCAGCCATTCGCCGGCGCGTGCGCGACCGGCCAGCGTCAGTTCGTACTGCACGTCGGAATCGTTCTGGCCCCGACGCATGATTTCCAGGAGCGACTCGCGCCGCATGAACTGGCAAATCGTTTCGGTGACGGTAGCTGCCAGGCACAGGTGCTGCGAAAGATCCGTAAGGCGCGTCAGGCCGAGCTGGAACATCGATTTGGCAACCAGCTCAACCAGAAACGTCAGCGGCAACCCGGTCTCATCGATGCTCTGCGGCGTGCGCGGCAGGCCTGCCACCACAGCGGTTGGACCGCGCGCTGCTTGGGGAAACTGGACCAGACTCATCTCATGACTCCGCTAATCAACCCAAGCCGAACGGCAGTGGCGAGACGAGGGCGGCGATCGTGCCCAGCGCAATCGCCGGCGCGTACGGCAACCGCAGCGCAGTGGTTTGCATTGGCTCGACACTTGCGCCTTCGCCGCCGCGCGCGCGCAGCATCGACTGCGTCAGCAGATGCAAGTTGCGCCACGTCTGCATGGCGACGCCATTGGTGACCATGAAGGCCAGCGACAGCAGTCCACCGGCGATGAACGTGTAGATCGTCGCCGCGATAACCGTCTTAGGCCCGAGGAAGGCACCAACCAGCGCGAGCAGTTTTACGTCGCCGGCACCGCAGCCACGAAGCAAGTACAGCGGCAGCAACAGCACGCTGCCGGCAGCTAGGCCGGCCAGCGGTGAAACAATGCTGTCCCCCGCCAGCGGCGCGGCACCCGCGAAATAAGCCAGCATGTGTACGGCTGCCGCCAGGATCATGCCGGACAGGATCAGCGCATTCGGAATTCGATGAGCCCGCAGGTCGCTGCTGACGGCGAACAGCAACAGCGCGAGGAGGACGAGCATCGCAACGGTCTCGGGCATAAGTAGGGTCAGGCTTGAGGCGGGTGTCCGGGGCGGCGAAGCCCCGGATCGAAGGCAAAGTTGGACTCTTTCCCGCCCACTGAACGACTACAGCGCAGCGGCAACTGTGTTGAACACCCCTTGTAGGTTGGTGCCGACCAGCGTGACGGCAGCGATGATCACGACCGCGATCAGCGCAGCGATCAAGCCGTATTCAATTGCGGTGACACCCTCTTCGTCACGGACAAATCGCTTGACACGTTTCATGAGTTCCATAAAAGCTCCTTTGCGTTAACAAATGAGGCCGGGGTTCCGGCTTCTAGCTGACCGATCCGCTTGGGGCCGGACCGAAACCCTGCTGGCCTGTTGTACTGGCGCCGGCCGGCGATCCGCACCGAAAACTCACAATGCCGCGATCACGGCGGAGGACCACGCGGTGAACAAGGCGATGACGCTGGCACTCGTGGCACTGAGGGCCCCGATGATCGCGACCACGATCAACGCAGCGAGCAGCCCATACTCGATCGCCGTGGCGGCGGACTCATCACGCCAAGCCTCAAGCAGAAATCGTCTGAAACCTTGCATCGTCTTGTCTCGAATCTTTCAGTGATCGTGCAGTTCACGGCACCCACTTTAGGGAGCCGTCGTCGACAGGACACCGGAGGCAGTAACCTTTTTTTGGAGGGAAAAAGCTCCCTCCGGGGTAGGAGCTTTGTCCTACGCGAGATGCGCCGCGGCGAGTTGGCGCAGGCTGTTTACCAGGTCGCTGGCGGGACGCTGCTTGTGCACGAACGCGCAGGCGCCGCCGGCGCGGGCGCGCGCAATGGTGGTGTCATCACCGTGGCTGGTCAGGACCAATACCGATGCGGCGGCTGTCAACTGCGGCAGCAGCATCAGGCCGTCTTCGCCGGCCAGGTCGACATCGAGAATCACGAGCTGCGGCTGCGCGCGCTCAACCACCTCGATGGCCTGTGCGAAGTTGGCCGCGGTGTGAATCGCGCCAAACGGTGCGCCGAGCGAGGCGATCAGGCGCGACAGACCCTCACGAACGATCGCCTGATCGTCGACGACCAACACCGCAAGCGCGGGGGCAGGCGCCTGATTCCACATTGCACGATGGTAAGCAGGACGCCCGATGGTGGCGATAGGAGGGCGACGCTGATCAGGAGGGAGAATCCTCCCGCCGCGATCACGGACTTGCAAAAGGGCGAACTGGCCGACGGAAGCCCTTTTGCCCGCCGCGTCGTCTCGAAGCGGCCGGCGGTTCCTCGTGCACGTGCGCGGCGGCACCGCGTCTGCCTCTGGCGGTTGCGATCGGACGCCAACTTGCGGCGCTCAATACACGAAGGGCAGCAGGCGCCAGCGAACCCTTTTTTGATAGCGTCGATAGTCGTCGCTCGAGCAGAGAACATCCTCCTCGCGGCCAATCCGATAGATCTGAACCAGATAAAGAAGCGCGAACACCGCGGTGTTGTGCCAGGAGAAGTTGGCCAACAGGAAGCCAACGTGGGAAATGAAGTAGCCGAAGTAGATCGGATGGCGGACGATTCGGTAGGGTCCAGACAGCACAAGCCCACGCTGTGCCGGCAGCAACCCGAACGATCGGCCGAGTGCGATCTTTGCGGCGAACTGCAGCGCCAGTCCGACCAGTTGCAGCGCGGTGCCGGCAAATTCAGGAACGATGTGTGCGGTGCCCTCGGCACTGAGAATGACGAAGAAGAACGCTGCGTAGCCGGTGGCGATGATCACCAGCGGTGACAGGTCGCGTTCGCTGGCGCGCCGGGCCAGCAGCACAAGCGCCAGCGTGTAGCCCTCGGTGATCAACAGCAGCAGCAAGGTGATTCGCGAGGTGTCTAGCCACCACGCATAGCCGAGCCGCCAGACGGCAAAACCGTAGATCAGCAGCGCAAATGCGCGGAGAAGCCACTCCGTCAGGGATCCGTCGGCCCGGGCGGTTACGTGTGCGGTCACGCCAGCCGCCGGGATCCTGGCGCCGCGGTCGCCAGACCGTGCTCAAGCGCATAGAGATGCAATTCGAGACGCCCGCGCACGCCGAGCTTGGCGTAGATCGTCGTCAGGTGGTTGCGCAATGTGTGCTCGCTCATCGCCAGCAGTTCGGCTAGCGCCAACTGCTTTGCGCTAGGGTGCTGCGGCATTACTTCGATGATTTCTCGTTCGCGTGGAGTCAGGCTGGCGATGCGGCGGGCATGCACGTCGTCCCTCTGGGCAACCGGGACGATTCCGGTCAACTGGCCCAGCACCTCGCCGAGCAGGCCGCGCTCGACCCAGACCTCGCCGTCGTGCACCTTGCGAATCGCGCGCGTGATCGTCTCGGCCGGCTGGCTCTTGTGAAGCACGCCGCGGGCGCCCTTGACGATGGCGCGTCGATACAGATTGATATCGTCGGCGCCCGTCAATATCAGAATGCGGCCACCGCACCTTCGCTGCAGGTCGTCAAGTGCGTCGATCACGATTTCGCCATCAAGGTCGATGTCGAGAAGCAGAACATCGGTGTATTCCAGTGCGGGATGACCGAGAAGCTCAAGACGCGAGGCAGCGGTGCCGACAACCTCCATCTGCGGGCGCGATTCCTCGACAAGCCTTTGCAGGCCCCACTGCGTGATCCGGTGATCCTCGGCGATGAACACGCGGATGGGCTCCAACGTCGCTCTGCACGACAGACTGGCAGTGAGGGATGACTGTTGCATCGGTAAGCCGGTTTCGTTGTCCGCTTGGAAACACCGTGCCATGACCCCGGTTCGTGCAAAGACTGCCGCATCGAGCGCTGAGAGGCAGACGGAGACTGGCTGCGTGTCGGGGTCGACGCTGTGCGCCGTACCGCGATCATCTTTCCTTCGGATTAGCGCGGTCGCAAGTCGGCCGAATGGTGAGCGCGCCGATTCCGCTGACAGACGGCTTGCGAGCGTGGCCGGAAATGCATCGAGATCAATTCGGCAGAACGCTGTTGTTAGCGGTCGCCAACGTGCTCCTGGCTGGTCAATGCGCGTGGGATGCGCATGACGATCTCGGTGTCCAGCCCGTTTGGAAAGTGAACGAGAAGCATGCCGCCGAGCGCCGAGACCCGCTCCTGCAGCGAAGTCGGCACGAAGCCGGGCGCGCGGGTACCGCGAACGGAGCCCCCGTCATCGCGCACGGCGAGGCTGATCTCCTGCGGCAGGGCCTCCAGCCTGATCCAGATGTTCCGTGCTTGCGTGTGTTTGCGGACGTTGTTCATCGCTTCGTTGATCATGTGGAACAACGTTCCCGCCAGCACTCGGCTGGTCGCGAGGCTCGGCGAACTTTCCAGGTGCACCTCGACGCCGAACAGCAGGGCGAAGCGCCTGACCTGGCGGCGTACGGCGGGCACAAGGGCGTTGTCGCCCCAGGGTTCGCCCGCGCGGATGCCGGAAATGATCTCGCGCAACGCGGCGATTTCTGCATTCACGAGCTGCGTCAAGGCCTCGAGGTCCTTGTGCAGCAGTTCGCCAGGCGCGACCCTAAGGGCGAGGCCCTCGACCGCGTACTTTAGGCCGAGATAGGGCTGGATCGCGCTGTCGTGCAGGTCGCGGCCGATGCGCGCCCGCTCATGCGCGGCGCTTTCTTCTTGCAGCTTGTCGACGAGCGATGCGGTTTCGATAATGCGCAGCAGATCGGGCGCGGCATCGGTCAAGGCCGCCACATCCTGCACGCGGGGGCCCGCATCGAGCAGACCCAGGACGATATGGCCGTGGCGTTGCTCATAGCGGATGAGCGGCACAACAACAAGGGCGCTGACCTCAAGCGTCGCGGCCAGTTCTTTCATGTTGGCTTCGAGCTTCTCCGACGCCTGTCCGTCGCCGCTGAGTCGAAGGCCGCTGCCCAATTGCCAGCGACCTGTCGCGCACACGTAGCTCAGTGGACAGTCCGGCGTGCTCACCAGAAGTGCCTCGATGTGCCGTTGCGTGTGTCTGCCTGCCACAAAAGCGCCATCTGCAGCGCTGCCGACGACGGCCGGTGAGTCTGCGCGAGCGGGTAGCACAACGGCAGCCAACTGCACGTTCATACCGGTGCGAAGTTGCTCAACCAGCGACGTGAGAACCTTTTCGAGACCGCGCCGTGGGTCGAGCACGCTTTCGATCCTGTGAACCAGCGCCAAGCGATGTCGCAGCACGCTCATCGGTCTCGAGAGCACCGCTGCCATGATGACGAGCGCCAGTACGCCGAGCGCAGGGAACAGGCTGGAGCGCCTCGCACTGAGCTGCAGCACCACCGGATTGCCGGGATCGACGATGATGGCAAACGTTGCAAAGAGCGCCAAGAGAACGCCGTTTTGAACGCCGTAGCTGATGGTCGCGAACACTACCGGATGCATCAGCGTGAAGATGAGCATTCCGGTGTTCGACGTCGTCAGGTTAAGCATCGCTGCGGTCCAGACGACGTCGATCCAGTAATGCAGCAGGGTGCGCCCGATTGGCCTTCTCTCGGCTTCGGACCAGAGCACCAGCCCGGCCCAGGCGCCGTACAGCAGCATCGCGATCATGGCCGCCTGCGACAGCGCAGGTTCGGTGGCCAGAAGCAGCAACGTGACTAGCATTGCGGTGATCGCGCGCATGCCAGCGGCAACCCGCCGCATCTCCTGCGACAGACCTCGCCCGAGCGTGGCCGTCCTGTATCCGGCCGGCGCAGCGTCGGCCGAGGGCGCACTGCGGGAAATTAGAGCGGTGCCCGTGACGGTCTCTTCGGCGGCAAAGGTTGGCACGTGTGTGCCCGGCGCGTGCACGCGGCAGGTCTCCGATCAAGGCGATCACTAAGATGACCAGAGTCTATTTATTGCGTGCGCCTGTCGACTCGAACGTCCGACTCAGCCGATTGCATGATGGGTCAAATGTTCCTGCGGCGACGCGGACGAATCCCCATCGGTTCGCCGCACCGCGCACTTTGCGCCGCTCAGAGGGCGCCGCCACGCGCCCGCAACGGTTGCGCTCGTATCCATCTTGCGCGTCTTGCGGACGGTTCCCTTTCTTGATGTCGCTGATGCGGGCTCAGCCCATATCTCGCACTTCGGCGCGGATCGGCCGCATGGGTCCACGGTGCTGTGCTATTGAAGACTTCGTCAATACGCGTCAAAGTAAGCGTTCGCTGCCGGCAATGAAAGATCCCGAATGGGGAGTCGGCCGAGGACAGCAACGACCATTACCGTTCATGATGCAATCGCAGAATTCTCCTCGACAATCTGACCAATGGCCAGAGCAACGTGAGTCTGTCGAGCAGACTGTCACAGAAGCCATTACCCGGCATGTGCAGCAGCCTGGCGCGTTGCTGCCACTGCTGCACGACGTGCAGGCGAGGCTCGGCTGCATTCCGGATGTAGCGGTGCCGGCGATCGCCCGCGCCCTGAACTTGTCGCGCGCTGAGGTGCACGGCGTGATCACTTTCTATCATCACTTCCGCCGCGTGCCGGCCGGTCGGCACGTGGTCCGCCTGTGTCAAGCCGAGGCCTGCCTAAGCATGGGGGCGAAGGCGCTGCGCGAGCACGCGCGGCAGCGACTTGGCTGCGAGCTGCACGCCACCACCCGCGACGGCAAATTCACGCTGGAGCCGGTCTACTGCCTTGGCCAGTGCGCGGCCTCGCCGGCGCTGATGATCGACGAGGACGTGTATGCGCGCATGACGCCGGAGAGTTTCGACGAATTGGTTGCGTCGCTGCTTGAGAATGCACAATGAACACGAGCGTCTACGTTCCCCGCGATTCGTCGGCGCTTGCGGTCGGTGCCGACGCGGTGGCGCAGGCCATCTTGCGCGAGGCGCAGCGGCGCGGGATTGGTTTGCAGATCGTGCGCAACGGCTCGCGCGGACTGGGCTGGCTCGAACCGCTGGTCGAGGTGGCCACACCGGATGGCCGCATCGGCTTCGGGCCGATCGCCGTCGGCGACGTGGCCGCGCTGTTCGACAGCGGCTTTCCCGGCGCCTGCGCGCATCCGAAGTTGCTCGGCCGCATCGACGAACTGCCGTATCTGCAGCGCCAGCAGCGGCTGACCTTCGCCCGCATCGGCATTACCGATCCGCTGTCACTCGACGATTACGAGACGAATGAAGGGCTGGCCGGGTTGCGCAGTGCGCTGGCGATTGCACCTCAGACAATCGTCGAAACCGTGATCGACTCGGGCCTGCGTGGCCGCGGCGGCGCGGCGTTTCCGACCGGCATCAAATGGCGCACGGCGGCGCAGGCGACAGGCCGCCGCAAGTACATCGCCTGCAACGCCGATGAAGGCGACTCGGGCAGTTTCGCCGACCGGCTGCTGATGGAAAGCGATCCGTACCTGCTGCTCGAAGGCATGGCGATTGCGGCGCTGGCAGTGGGCGCGACCTTCGGTTACATCTACGTGCGCAGCGAGTATCCGCATGCGGTGCGCGTGTTGAACGCGGCGATCGAATGCGCGCGCGCCGAAGGCATGCTCGGGACCGACATCCTCGGCAGCGGCCGCGCTTTCGACGTCGAGGTGCGGATGGGCGCCGGCTCGTACGTCTGCGGCGAGGAAACGGCGATGCTCGAAAGCATCGAAGGCAGGCGCGGCGTGGTCCGCGCCAAGCCGCCGTTGCCGGCGATCTCCGGCCTGTTCGGCATGCCCACGGTGATCAACAACGTGGTGACGCTGGCCACGGTGCCGTTCATCCTCGCCCGCGGCGCTGCCGCCTATCGCGACTACGGCCGCGGCCGTTCGCGCGGCACGATCGCCGTGCAACTTGCGGGCAACATCAGGCGCGGCGGGCTGATCGAAACGGCCTTCGGCATCACCTTGCGCGAACTGCTGCACGACTATGGCGGCGGCACTGCCAGCGGCCGGCCAATCCGCGCGGTGCAGGTCGGCGGGCCGCTCGGCGCCTGGGTGCCCGAGTCGCACTGGGACGTGCCGCTCGACTACGAGGCGTACACGGAGAT
>JBFINI010000106.1:0-9028 GCA_041611275.1 Burkholderiaceae bacterium | reverse complement strand
GCAGCGCATCATCGGGGGCCAGGGTCACCTGTCAAATGCTCAGGCTGCTCAGCTATTGGCGCAGCTCGATCGGCGGCGACTGCGCTGTGTGACCGCCGCGCACCTGAGCCGGCGCAACAACCATCCCCGACTGGCGCAGGCGGCACTGGCGGCGGCAATTGGCGCCAGCGCGGAAGACATCCTGGTGGCCGATCAGGACGCCGGCCTTCTCTGGCAAAGCTGCTGACCGGCGGCGTCGATCGCCGGAAAAAAAAGGGCTGGCATGCGCCAGCCCTTTTCTTGCAAAGCTAAAGCGTGATCAGCAGCCGCCTTTCGGCTTTTTCGGGGCCGCGGCTTCCTTGGCCGTGTCTACCGCCTGGGCAGCCATTGCCTTTGCCTTGTCGGCGGCATCGCTGGCGGCCTCCTTGGTCGCTGCCGCCGCGGGGCCGGCAACGACTTTGGCTTTGTCGACCGCCTGGCCGGCAGCGTCCTTGGCGGCCTCGGTGGCCTGCTTGGTCGCATCGGCCGCCTGACCAGCCGCCTGCTTGGCCGCGTCGGCCGCCTTGTCTGCCGCCTCTTTGGTCGCGTCGGCCGCCTTGTCTGCTGCCTCTTTGGTCGCGTCGGCCGCCTTGTCTGCCGCCTCTTTGGTCGCGTCGGCCGCTTCCTTGACGGCGTCTTTGGCAGCGTCGACCGCCTGTTGCACCGGGGCGGGTGCGGCGGCAGGCGTGGCGGGAGGCGCTTCTTTCTTTCCGCAGGCAGCAAGCGCAAGAACCAGAACGGAGGCAGCAACGAACGATTTGATCATCAGGATTCCTTGACGAAAGTTGGAGACAACATTGGCTCGGCACCAGGATTGAAGTTCCGGCGGCCAAACCGACACGAGGTTATTACGCAATTATACATGCTGCACCGCGCCAAAGCGGCGACAACGTTACGAGCACTGAACCGCTAGAGGCCGAGCGGACCAACCGGCAGGTTGTGTGTGGCGTGTTCCCAGCGCCGATCGAAGGCCGCGATCAGCGGTTGCGCGAAAGGCTGGTTGTTGGACCACAGTTCACCGGCGATGCCGATCGTCGGCTGCAGGCGCAACGCGTCGATGTCGTCGGCCAGCGCAACGACATCCTCGCCGACCGGATCCTGTGCGTCGGCCTGACGGAGCAGCAAGGCGTGCGAAAAGTCGCGCTGCAGACTGCGCAAGCGCGGCGCCCGCGTGTCGAGCCAGGTCGGGTCGTCAGCCATCATGCGGATCCGGTTGTTCGGGTGGGCCAGCAGCCATTGCCGCAGCGCCGTCACCAGTTGAACGCCGTCGAGTGCAAAGACCGACAGATCGGCCGCTGCGAAGCGCAGCGCTCGCCGCGCGCGGCCAATCAGCCGCAGCAGCGCGGCGTCCATCTCGGCGCGGGTGCTGAACAGCAGCCGCTGTGGAGGGTCGGAGGCGCGATCCGGCATCGTATTCAGAGCCCGCGCGCGGCCACTTTCGCGCGCAGCCAGCCGGCAACATACCACTCATGCAGCAGGGCGAGCAGCGTCGGCGGCGCCTCGCTCACAGACTGTGGCGCCAGGCACCGGGCGTCGGCCAGTTGAACCAGTTGCCGAGGCAGGCGCGCGACCGGCGGAACTTCGCCGTTGATCGCGAACCGGCGCTCTCCGTACAGGCAACGGCTGCGGGTATCGACATGCAGGCTCAATCGGCCGCGCGCGGCGGCGCGGACGAAGCTGGCCAGCGACAGCGGTCGCCGCGGCCGACTGAAGATCACCCGCGCCTTCGGTTCGGTCAGCTGGGCCAGCAACATGTCGACCGCATCGCGGCGGCGTGGCTGCAGCCGCGAAAAGCGCGTCCAGGTCTGCTCGATCAGCGCGGGCGGCAGTCGCCCTGGGTTCCGTGTCGGTGGGGCACCGGGATCGGCGTAGCGGCCACGCAGCCGGGTGCGATCGGCCAGTTGCTGGAACCAGGGTTCGACCAGTTCCTGCCAGCCCGGCGCTCGAAAACCTACCGACAGCGTGATGCATTCGCCCAGCGCCACGCCTTCATGCGCCACGCCTGGCGGCAGGTACAGCATGTCGCCGGGATCGAGCACCCATTCGTCAGTCGGATGGAAGTCGGCCAGGATCTTCAGCGGCAGACCGTCCACGCATGCATGGTCGCGCTGACGGCCGATGCGCCAACGTCGGCGCCCTTGCGCCTGCAGCAGGAAGACATCGTAGGAGTCAACATGCGGACCGACGCCGCCGCCGTCAGTCGCGTAACTGGCCATCAGATCGTCGAGACGTGCGTCGGCGATAAAGCGGAAACGCTGCAGCAGATCGTTCGCCGCCGGCAGGTGCAGTTCCAGGCCCTGCACCAGCAGCGTCCAGTTGCGGCGCCTCAGCGAAGGAAAAGACGAAGTGGCAAACGGCCCATGTACCAGGCGCCAGCGACCGCCGACGGCCGAAACCAGCCGCGACTCGACATCCTCGCGTCCGGCCAGCTCGAACAGCTGCGCCCGCGTGACCGGGGCAGAAAAGCCGCGTAGCGCCTGGCGGATCAGCAGTGGCCGCCGCTGCCAGTAGGTGCGCATGAACGCCGCGACGCGGTGACGGCCAAGATGGGTCAAGGGCAGGGTCATAATCGGGCACAACAGTAGCGGACGATGCGGCGATGAAGATCGAAGACGGCTGCCTGGTGAGCCTGGATGTGTCGATGTTCGATGCGCAGGGCCATCTGCTGGAAAAGTCAGAAGCACCGCTCGTTTACCTGCACGGCGGGCGGGACATCTTTCCACGGATCGAGACCGCTCTGGCCGGACAGGAGACGGGCTACCGCACGACCGTGCAACTCGAACCCGAGGACGCCTTCGGCGAAGCCGACGCGTCGCTCGTTCACCTGATCGAATGCGACAAGCTCGGCGCTGACATCGAGATCGGCATGCGTTACGAAGGGCTTCCCGGCCACGCCGATGGCCGTATCTACACGGTCACCGATGTTGCCGAGGGCATGGCCGTGCTCGACGGCAATCATCCACTGGCCGGCTGGGCACTGCGCTTTGAACTGCAGGTGCGCGGCGTCGAGCGGGCGAACGACGAGGAGATCTCCGGTGCCCAGCGGCCGCAACCGCCGGAATTTCTGCGCGTGGTCGCTGCGCATGACGTCGCGCGCGACAGCGGCAATCGCGAACACTGAGGCCCGGCTCAGCGGACCGCCAGCGATTTCAGTTCATACAGCAACGCCAACGCATCGCGCGGCGCCAGCGCGTCGGCATCGATCCCCGACAAGCGCTCGCGCAGCGCGTCGGCCGTGCTTTCGCTGGCCGTTGCAGCCTCCGGCGCGGCAAGCGCGCCGGCGCCCTCGGCAAACAGATCGAGTTGCGGCTGAATGCCGGCGGCGCGTTGCTCCAGTTTGGCCAGCAGCGCGCGCGCCCGGCGCACCACATCGGCCGGAATGCCGGCCAGCTGCGCCACCGCCAGCCCGTAGCTCTGGCTGGCCGGTCCCTCGCGCACCTCGTGCAGGAACACGACCTTGCCGCGCGCCTGCGCGGCGGCCACATGGACATTGGCGACCTCAGGCAGCAGCTGCGCCAGCTGCGTCAATTCGAAATAGTGGGTCGCGAACAGCGTCCAGCAGCGATTGGACTCGACCAGCGCGCGGGCGATCGCCGCGGCCAGCGCCATGCCGTCGAAGGTCGACGTACCACGGCCGACTTCGTCCATCAGTACCAGGCTCGAATCGGTGGCACGGTTAAGGATCGCCGCCGCCTCGGTCATCTCGACCATGAAGGTCGAGGCGCCGCGCGCCAGATCATCGGCGGCGCCGATGCGCGTGAGGATGCGATCGATCGGCCCCAGCCTCGCGGTCTCGGCGGGGACGTAGCTGCCGCAATAGGCGAGCAGCGTGATCAGCGCGATCGAGC
Source organism: Burkholderiaceae bacterium (assembly GCA_041611275.1). Lineage (GTDB taxonomy): Bacteria > Pseudomonadota > Gammaproteobacteria > Burkholderiales > Burkholderiaceae_F > JADJWR01. The sequence goes on along the minus strand of JBFINI010000106.1, from coordinate 5,162 downwards.
GCATGTAGGTCGACTTGCCGCCCATGTTTGGGCCGGTGATGACCAGCAGGCGACGGCCAGCGCCGAGCGTGCAGTCGTTGGCGACGAAGTTCTCAAGCTGCGCTTCGACCACCGGATGGCGCGCGCCACGCAACTCGATGCCCGGTGCATCACTGAACTGCGGCGCCACCCAGCGCCCGCGCTGCGCCTGGCGCGCGAGCGCGGCCAGGGCGTCAACGCTGGCCACCGCATCGGCGGTGGCCAGCAGGCTTGCCACGTGCGGCTGCAGGCCAGCCAGCAACGCGTCGTACAGCGCGCGTTCGCGCGCCCGCGCCCGCTCCTGGCTGGACAGCGCCCGGTCCTCGAACGATTTGAGCTCCGGCGTGATGTAGCGCTCGGCGTTCTTCAACGTCTGCCGCCGCCGGTAGTCGTCTGGCACCTTCGCCGTCTGCCCGTGCGTGACCTCGATGAAAAAGCCGTGCACGCGGTTGTATTCGACGCGCAGATTGGCGATGCCGGTGCGCGTGCGCTCGCGTGCTTCGAGGTCGAGCAGGAACTGGCCGATGTTGTCGCGCAGGCCGCGCAGGTCGTCGAGTTCGGCATCGAAGCCCTGGTTGATCACGTCGCCGTCACGAAGTTGCGCCGCGGGCTCCGGCAGCAGCGCGCGGCCAAGCTCATCGGCCATTGCCTGCGGCAGCCGGACGACTTCGCTCCATCCGCCCGCGTCCGGCGTGTCGATTGAATGCACCAGGGCGCTCAACGTCATCAGCGCCGGGCCGGCGTCGCGCAGCGCGGCGAGTTCACGAGGTCGCACGCTGCCCAAAGCGATACGCGCGGCAATGCGATCCAGGTCCGGCACCTGGCGCAGGCTGGCGTGCAGACGCTCGGTCAGGTCCTGCTCGATGAGCGCGGCGATGAAGGCGTTCCGTGCCCGGGCGGTCGCAACATCGCGCTGCGGATGATGCAGCCAGTGGCGCAGCCGCCGGCTGCCCATGCCGGTGGTGTTGTGGTCGAGCAGACGAAATAGCGTCGGTCCATCGTCGCCGCGCAGCGATTCGGTCAGCTCGAGATTGCGCCGGGTCACTGCGTCGAGGGCGACGAATTCGCTTTCCCGTTCGACCTGCAATCTGTTGACGTGGGTCAGTGGCGCCTGCTGCGTGTCTTGTGCGTAGGTCAGCAGCGCGCTCGTCGCGGCCAGCATCAGCGGTTCTTCGTCGATGCCGAAAGCGGCCAGGCTGCCTGCGCCGAGCCGTTCACGAAGGAGCTGCGCGCCGCGTGCGGCGTCGAAGTGCCAGGGCGGCACATGCTGAATCTTGGCGTCGGTCTCGGGCTGCAGCGCCGTGGCCTCATCGGCCAGCAGCAGCTCGGAGGGGCCGATTCGGGCCAGCTCGGAGCCGAGCTGGTCGCTGCGGATCCGCGCGACACGCAGATCGCCACTGGCCAGAACCAGCCAGGCGATCGCCATGCCCTCCTTGCCGTCACTGGCCAGCGCGGCGAGTGCCGAATCACGCTTGGCGTCGAGCAGCGACAGTTCGGTCAGCGTGCCCGGCGTGACCACGCGCACGACCTTGCGCTCGACCGGCCCCTTGCTGGAGGCGGGATCGCCGATCTGCTCGCAGATCGCCACCGACTCGCCGAGCTTGACCAGCCGCGCCAGGTACTGTTCGACCGAGACGACCGGCACACCGGCCATCGGGATCGGCGCACCGGCCGAGGCGCCGCGTTGGGTCAGCGTGATGTTGATGAGCTTCGCGGCACGACGGGCGTCGTCGTGAAACAGTTCATAGAAATCGCCCATCCGGTAGAACAGCAGCACGTGCGGGTACTGCGCCTTGATGCGTAAGTACTGCTGCATCATCGGCGTGTGCCCGGCGACGGCGACGTCGTTCACGGCAGTCGATCGAAGGTCGGCCAGGCGGTTGCGGTTGACGGCGGTAGCAACACGCGCATCGGGTATCGCGGGAGGTAACGCACGCCTCACGCACCCGTGCGCTCAGGATGGCGATGCACTTCCTGCACCAGCGTCAGTAGCTGCTCGTGGATCTTCGGCGCGCCGCAGGCGAGATTGCCGGTGGCGAGAAAATTCTGCTCGCCGTCAAAATCCGACACCAGCCCGCCGGCTTCGATGATCAGCAGGGCGCCGGCGGCCATGTCCCACGGTGACAGGCCGAATTCCCAGAATCCATCCAGGCGACCGGCGGCGACGTAGGCCAGGTCGAGCGCGGCGGCACCGGGGCGGCGGATTCCCGCTGTCTCCTCGGTGATGCGCTTGAACATGCGCACGTATTCGTCCAGATGTTCAAGCTGGCGAAACGGAAACCCGGTGCCGATCAGTGCTTCGCGCAGCTTGCTGCGCCGGGAAACCCGAATGCGGCGATCATTCAGAAAAGCGCCGCGGCCGCGGCTGGCCGTGAACAGTTCGTTACGCGTCGGGTCGTAGATGACGGCCTGTGTGAGCTGGCCGCGGTGCTGCAAGCCGATCGATACCGCGTACTGCGGAAAGCCGTGGATGAAATTGGTGGTGCCATCGAGCGGATCGATGATCCAGACGTACTCGGCCTGGCCATCCTTGTGGCTGGCGCCGCTTTCCTCAGCGAGAAAGCCGTGCTGCGGATAGGCGGTGGACAAGATGTCGATGATCGTCGCTTCGGCCGCGCGGTCGACCTCGGTGACGAAGTCGCGCTGTCCTTTGGTCGTGACCCGGATCAGGTCGAGGTCGAGACTGGCGCGATTGATGATCGCTGCCGCTTTGCGGGCCGCCTTGACGGCCGTGTTCAGCATCGGGTGCATCGAGGAGCTTCGGTTTGTGGAAGGAGCAGGGCGCGAATTTGGTGCGCCGCTAGACTGAGCCATTGTACTGAGCCTCGTCTAATGCTCACGTCTCAAGCGGCGGCCGCTCGCATTCGTTTTGTGCTGGTCGCACCCAGTCATCCCGGCAATATCGGCGCGGCCGCGCGCGCGCTGCGCACGATGGGGTTCAACCGGCTCGCGGTCGTCGCGCCGCGCGAACGCGATTTCCGCAGCCACGCGGAAGCGCTGGCGTTCGCAACGCACGCCGGTGACGTGCTGCGGGCGGCGACCGAGCACGTCACACTGGCCGACGCCCTGGTCGGCGTGCGGCTGGCCTTTGCAATGACCGGATATGCACGCGAGTTCGGCCCGCCGCTGCTCGATCTGCGCAAGGCGACGAAGCGGGCGCAGGCGCAACTGGCGGCCGAGGACGGCGAGGTGGCCTTCGTCTTCGGCGCCGAACGCAACGGCCTGGCCAATGAAGACGTCGAGCGCTGTAACGCCTGTTGCGCCATCGCTGCCGATGCGCAGGCAGCATCGCTGAACCTGGCGCAGGCGGTGCAGATCGTCGCCTACGAGTGCCGCCTGGCGCTGGTCGGCGAGGCAATCGACCCGCGCCTGACGCCGTTTGAGCCCGCGGCAGCGGCGGCGAGCGAACATCTGGAGGGCATGTTCGCGCACCTTGAGCAGGCGCTGATTGCTCTCGGTTATCTCGATCCGCAGCAACCGAAGCGGCTGATGTCGCGTCTGCGGCGTCTGCTGACAAGGGCGCAGCCAACCGATGCCGAAGTCGATATCGTCCGCGGTGTGGCCGCCGCCATCATTGAACGCCGCAGCGACCGCGCCGGCCGCAAGCGTACACGCCGATAGAATCGCGCCCTCATTCGTAACTGCCGATCAGCCATGTTCGACCGCCTGCGCGAAGATGTCCGCTGCGTGCTGGAGCGCGATCCGGCCGCGCGGTCGGTCTTTGAAGTGCTGACCTGCTATCCGGGCGTGCACGCGCTGCTGCTGCACCGGGCGGCGCACCGCTGCTGGCGCGCGGGGCTGCACTGGCTGGCGAGATTCATATCGCACGTCTCGCGCTGGCTCACCGGTATCGAGATCCACCCGGGTGCCGTGGTCGGCCGCTGCGTGTTCATCGACCACGGCATGGGCATCGTCATCGGCGAGACGGCCGAAATCGGCGACGGCAGCACCATTTATCAAGGCGTTACGCTGGGCGGCACGTCGCTTGCCAAAGGGGCCAAGCGTCACCCAACGCTGGGTCGAGACGTGATCGTCGGTGCCGGCGCCCAGGTGCTTGGCGGTTTCACCGTCGGCGATGGCGCGCGTATTGGCTCGAATGCGGTGGTGATCAAGGAGGTACCGGCCGGCGCGACCGCGGTCGGCAATCCGGCGCGCATTCTGCACAAGGAGGTCGAAGCGGCGCGCGAAAGTGCGGCCAATCGCATGGGTTTTTCCGCCTACGGCATTTCGCAGGACGGCGACGATCCGCTGGTGAAAGCCTTGCACGGCCTGATCGACCATGCGAATCAACAGCAGCGCGAGATCGATCGCCTGGTCGCGGCCCTGGGCCGGCATGGCATCACGCTCGACGAGGTCAGCGCCGAGCGGCCGACCGTCGATCCGAGCGAACTGAACCGGCTGGTCGACGAGTAGAAACGCGAGCGCCGCACGCGGCAAGGCGCCCGGCACGAGTAAAGCAATTCGATCGCGCAGTTGCCGGGCGACTATGCCGACAGAGCAATGTTGGCCAGTCGGCCGTTGCGAACAGCGATCGCGCCGCCGCGTGGCGGCGTTGAATCAAAATCCCAATCCGGCAATACCCAGCGTTCGGCCGGCTCACCGTCGATCAGCAAGCGATGTACGGCTGGCCGATGCGTATGGCCGTGGATCAGCAGCCGCAGCCCGCAAGCGCGCAAGGCCTCCTCGATCGCTGCCGGCGTGACATCCATGATCTCCATCGCCTTTTCGCGCTTGCCGGCTTCGCTGTGCGCGCGCGCTGCGCCCATGAAGGCCTGCCGCGCTTCGCGCGGGCTGGCCAGGAACTGGCGCTGCCGCGCCTCCTGCCGCACGGAGGCGCGGAACTGCTGGTACTCGAGGTCCTGCGTGCACCAGGCGTCGCCATGCGCCAGCAGCACACTGCGCCCCTGGATCTCGGCGATGACCGGATCGGAGAGCAGGCGTGCGCCGGTGGCGCGAAGAAAGCCGGCGCCAAGCAACAGGTCGCGATTGCCGTGCATTACATACAGCGCTACGCCATGCTGGGTCAGCTTGCGCAGCGCCGCCACCACCGCACGGGAGACAGTGTCGGCCGGATCGTCGAGCGTGTCGTCGCCGATCCAGTATTCAAACAGATCGCCGAGGATCAGCAGTTCGGCGTGCGCTGG
>JBFINI010000105.1:0-9091 GCA_041611275.1 Burkholderiaceae bacterium | reverse complement strand
TGGCCGTGTAGCCGACCACGGTCGGCTTGCCGGTGGTACCGCTGGAGGCATGGACGCGCACGACCTTCTCGCGCGGCACCGCAAACAGCCCGAACGGATAGTTCTCGCGCAGATCCGCCTTGGTCGTCAGCGGGAATTTCGCCAGGTCTTCGAGCGACTTCAGGTCGCCAGGCTTGACGCCGGCGGCATCGAACTTCTTGCGAAAATGCGCCACATTCGCGTGGGCGTGCGCCAGCGTCCACTGCAGGCGCTCGAGCTGCAACGCACGCAGTTCGGCGCGACTGGCGCGCTCGATCGGCTCCAGGTCATCAGGGGCGGGCTTCTTGACTGGCATGGGTTTCCCTCCTCCACAGCGCCTCTAGAACTCGACGATGTGCTTTCCCTTCATGGTGTGCGAGCGCCCGCGCATCGACGCCACCTGCTTGCCGTGCTGGTTGGTGACCATGATGTCGTACAGGCCCAGGCGACCGTTGATGACCAGTTCCTGCGCCTCGGCGATCAGCCTGTCGCCGACGTGGCCGGGGTTCAAGATCTCGATGAAGATGCCCGAGGCCAGCGTCAGCTCGTTGTGGCTGTTGCAGGCGAAGGCGAATGCGGTGTCGGCGAGCGTAGTGATCACGCCACCGTGGCACAGACCGAAGCCGTTGACCATGTCGGGGCGCACCATCATCGTCACCCGCGCCCGACCCGGCGCGATCACCTCGATCGACATGCCGAGTCCCTTCGATACCGCATCGTTGGCAAACATCTTGTCGCGTACCGCTTCGGCGACGGTCTGCGGATCAGGCCTGTGGTGATGGGTTTCGCTCATCGCGTCGATCCGGCGTCACTGACGAAAACCGCTGCGCGTCCAGCCGCGGCGCTGGATCAGCACCGAGGTGCGATAGCGTTCGCCGCCGTAGTGCTCGCGCAGATTGGCGAGCACGCGGGCGAAGAAATCGAGGCCGACGCTCTCGGCCCAGGCCATCGGCCCGCGCGGGTAATTCACCCCGTAGCGCATCGCATCGTCGATCGCATCGGCCGTGCAGATCCCGTAGGCGACCGCGTCGGCCGCCTCGTTGACCAGCATCGCGGTCGTCCGCAGCACGATCATGCCGGCGACATCGTCGAAGCGAGAGCAGGCGAAGCCCGCCTTGGCAAGGGTGGCGCTGACCGTGCGCAGCGCCGATTCGCCGCACTGGTCGGCGGGCGCCAGCGCCAGTCGCTTGGTAGCGGCGTAATCGAGCGCCAGGTCGAACAGCACGATATGCGGGTGATCCTCTTCTGCCGCGCGTCGCGTCGCCGGGCGGCCATCGGTCAGCATCAGTCGCGCGGCGCCGATCTCCAGCCAGCCGGCGGCTGCGGCGCGGCCGGTGCCCTGCACGCGAACAACATCGATGCCCGCCTTTTCCAGCCGCGCAATGATCGGCGTGGCGATGCCCAGCGATCCGACCGCGACGACTCGCGCGACCGGATCGGATCCCGTCTCGACCTTCGGCTGCGGTTTGCCGGCACCTTCACGGAAGTCGTAGATACCGCGCCCGCTCTTGCGGCCGAGGCGGCCGGCGCGCACCAGTTCCTGCTGCGCCAGCGACGGCACATAGCGACGATCGTTGAAAGTCGCCTCGAACACCGACTTGCTCACGGCCAGGTTCACATCGTGGCCGATCAGGTCCATCAGCTCGAACGGGCCCATCGGGAAACCGCCGCAGTCGCGCATGATCGCATCGAGCGTGGCCGGCGCAGCGGCGCTCTCCGCGAGGACCAGCCACGCCTCGCCGTAGAACGGCCGCGCGATGCGGTTGACGATGAAACCCGGCGTGCACTTCGCGGTCGCCGCCTTCTTGCCCCAGGCCTCGGCGGTGGCCAACACTGTTCGCGCCACCGTGGGCGAGGTCTCCACGCCACTGATCACCTCGACCAGCCGCATCCGTGTCGGCGGATTGAAGAAATGCATGCCGACCACCCGCTCGGGATGCGCGGCTCCGGCGGCGATCGCGGTGATCGACAGCGACGAGGTGTTGGTGGCGATGATGCAGCCGGGCGGAATGACGTCCTGCAGTTGCCGCAGCAGCGCCCGCTTGGCCTCGAGATCCTCGACGATTGCTTCGATGACCAGCGCGCAGCGGCCAAAATCCGCCCAGTCCGACGCCGGCCGCAGGCGCTGCAGCGTTGCCTCCGCCTCGTCCTTCGCCAGCCGGCCCTTCTCGACGTCGCGCCGCAGTTCTTTTTCGATTGCCGCGCGCGCGCGTTCGACGGCGCCAGCCTGTTCATCGCGCAGCACCACCGCGTGGCCGGCACGCGCCGCCACCTGCGCGATTCCGGCACCCATCACCCCGGCGCCGATCACGCCGATCACCGTATCGCTGGCCAGTGCCGCCACGATCTATTGTCCCTTGAAAGCCGGCGTGCGCTTGCCCATGAACGCGGCCACACCCTCGCGATAGTCGGCGGAGAAACCGAGTTCGCGCTGGAAATCTCGCTCGAGATCGAGACTGGCGACCAGTGACGAAGTCGCTGCCGCCTCCATCGCCTGTCGCGTGCGCAGGTAGCCGCGCGTCGGTCCGGCGGCGAACTGCCGCGCCAGCGCGTTGACCGTGGGCAGCAACGCTTCATCGTCGACACACTTCCAGATCAGTCCCCACTGTTCCGCCTGCTCGGCGCCGAGCTTCTCGCCGGTCAGCGCCAGCGCCAGCGCGCGGGCCGGACCGATCAGCCGCGGCAACCACCAGGTGCCACCCGAATCCGGAATCAGGCCAATCTTCGAGAACGCCTGGATGAAACTCGCCGAGCGCGCGGCAAAGACGATGTCGCAGGCCAACGCGATGTTGGCGCCAGCGCCGGCGGCGACACCGTTGACGGCGGCGATGGTCGGCATCTCCAACGCGCGCAGCGCTAGGATTAACGGCTTGTAATAGCGGTCGATCGACTCGCCAAGATCGACTGCGGCCGCACCGGGATCGACGGCACGATCGGAAAGATCCTGGCCGGCGCAGAAGCCGCGACCGGCACCGGTCAGCACCAGACAGCGCACGCCCGGCTTTTCGCGAATCTGCGCCAGTGCCGCCTGCACCTCCGCATGCATGGCGACGGTGAAACTGTTCAGCCGATCGGGCCGCGCCAGCGTCAGTGTTGCCACCCCGTCCGCAATGTCGAGGCGGACGGTCTGAAATTCCTGCGCCATGATCACCGTCTCCAGCAGCCGGTCAGTTGTTCGAATTGCAGCGAAGCGCGCGCGCCAATGACACTGACACTCGCGCATTCGTTGACCGGCCGGTCAATCAATAGTAGCTTCGATCGTTCCCGGCTGACAACCGCCTCGCAGCGTCGGCACCGATGCAAAGCGGCGATCAGGTCATTTTTCGGCATTGCGCGAAGCGCCCCCGTACAACAACGTACCGTGACCGCGCCAACGCAGGTTGCAGCGATGTATCGTGTTCTTCCCGCTGCGCAGAACGGCAGCGCCGTCGCATACGAGCAGACGCAGCGCAACATCACGAGGACCGCCATGATCCATCCGTTGTTCGACAAGCACCGCGCCACGCTCGATGGCGCGCTGAAAGCCATTGCGACCCGCGGTTTCTGGAGCCCTTACCCGGAACAGGCGAGCCCGAAGATCTATGGCGAAACCGCGAACGAGTCCGGCAAGCAGGCGGTGACGACGCGGCTCGGACAACGTTTCGATCTGGGACAGCCCGGGGTGACTGGCTGGCTGGCCAGCGACCGCTCGCCGTATGGCCTGAGCCTCGATGTGCAGTACGCGGTGTGCGACAGCGAAGCGCTGCTCGCCGCGGCGATGCAGGCGATGCCGGCCTGGCAGAAGCTCGGCATCGAAGGACGTACCGGAATTTGCCTGGAGATCCTCGACCGCCTGAACAAGGCGAGCTTCGAGATCGCCTATGCGGTGATGTACACCACCGGCCAGGGCTTTGGCATGGCCTTCCAGGCCGGCGGCCCGCATGCGCAGGACCGCGGGCTGGAGGCCGTGGCCTACGCCTACCGCGAGATGAGTTTCGTGCCGCACGAGGCGCACTGGGAAAAACCGCAGGGCAAGAACCCGCCGCTGCAGATGAAGAAAGTCTTCGAGGTGGTCGGCCGCGGCCCGGCGCTGGTCATCGGCTGCTCGACCTTCCCGACCTGGAACACCTATCCCGGCCTGTTCGCCGCGCTGGCCACCGGGAACAGCGTGATCGTCAAGCCGCACCCCTGGAGCGTGCTGCCGGCGGCGATCAGCGTGCGCATCGCCCGCGACGTGCTGCGCGAGAACGGCATCGATCCGAACCTCGTCCTGCTTTCGGTGGTCGATAAGCCGGAAACCACGCAGCAACTGGCCACCGATCCGCGCATCGCCTCGATCGACTACACCGGCGGCTCGAACTTCGGCCGCTGGCTGCTCGAGCACGCGCGCGGCAAGCAGATCTACGCCGAACTCGCCGGCGTGAACAACGTGGTGATCGAATCGACCGACAACTACAAGGGCATGCTGCGCAACCTGGCCTTCACGCTGAGCCTGTATTCCGGGCAGATGTGCACAACGACCAAGGCGCTGCTGGTGCCGGCCGCTGGCATCGACACCGATCAGGGGAAGAAGTCGTTCGACGAAGTCGCGTCGGACCTTGGCGGCGCGATCGACAAGTTCCTCTCTGACCCGGCCACCGCCACCGCCGTGCTCGGCGCCATCCAGTCGCCGGACACGCTGGCGCGGATCGAGGAAGCACCCAGGGCGGCGACTGTCGTTCTGGCCTCGAAGAAACTCGCCCATCCCGAGTTTGCGCAGGCCGAGATCCGCACGCCGATCGTGCTGAAAGCCGATGCGGCCAACGAAGCCGCGTACATGCAGGAGCGTTTCGGCCCGATCAGCACGGTGGTCGCGGTGCCGGGCGGGCCGGAGGCGCTGGCGGCGCTGTCCGAACGCATCGTGCGCGACCACGGCGCGCTGACCGTCGGCGTGTACTCGACCCACGAAGAGTTCATCGAAGCGATGACCGAGGCCACGCAGCGTGCCGGTGTGGCGCTGTCGATCAACCTGGCCAGCGGCGTGTTCGTCAACCAGTCGGCCGGGTTTTCCGACTATCACGGCACCGGCGCCAACCCGGCCGCCAATGCCAGCTACACCGACTCAGCGTTCGTTGCCAACCGCTTCCGCGTCGTGCAGCGGCGGCATCATGTGTAGGCACGCCGATGCCCTGCTACGAAATCGACGGCATCCGGCCGGTGGTGAGCCCCTCCGCCTATGTGCACCCGAGCGCAGTGCTGATTGGTGACGTGATCATCGGCCCGCGTTGCTATGTCGGCCCGCTGGCCAGCCTGCGCGGCGACTACGGCCGCATCATTCTCGAAGACGGCGCCAACGTGCAGGACACCTGCGTGATGCACGGCTTTCCCGGCACCGACACCGTGGTCGAGGTCAATGGTCATGTCGGCCACGGCGCGGTGCTGCACGGCTGCATCGTCAAGCGCAACGCGATGGTCGGCATGAACGCAGTGGTGATGGACGAGGCGGTGATCGGCGAATCGGCAATCGTCGCCGCCTGCGCCTTCGTCAAGGCCGGCATGGTGATCGCGCCGCGCTCGCTCGCCGCCGGCGTGCCGGCCAAGGTGCTGCGGCCGCTGACCGACGAGGAGATCGATTGGAAACAGAGTGGCACGCGCACCTACCAGGAACTCGCGGTGCGCAGCGCCAAGACGATGCGCGAAGTCGCGCCGCTGACCGCAATCGAGCCTGACCGGCCGCGCATCAAGGTCGCCGACGACGTGGTGCCGAAGATCGCACTGAAAAGACCTTAGCGACGACCGCGCAGCCGGGTCGGCACTGCCATGCACGCACGGAATCCGGCACGGTCGTCAAAACGCCCGCACGGCTTGCGCCCCCGGGCCTGTTAATCGTTAACGCGCGTGCCGGCCAGCGCGGGCACCTGGCGAGCCGCCCGTTTCGCCTCGGCGATGTAGGCCGCCAGGTCGTGCACATCGGCCGCCGTCAGCATGCCGCGGTACTGCGCCTTGGCACTGGACGCGCCCGGCTGGCTGCCGGCGAATACCGCACCCAGCCAGCGGGCCAGCGCCGGCGCATCCTCCGGCTGCCCGCCGCGATTGCGGATCAGCTCGCGCAATGTGCGCGTATCGGCGTGGCACGCCGCACAGGTCGCCACCGGCTTGCCGATGGCCGCTGCCGTGTCCATATAAATGCGCGCGCCACGCGCGGCATCCTGGGCCGCGGCCAGCGGAACCCACAACGCCCACCCGACGGCGACCATCGGGACAACAAGTTTCATGCGGCCATGCTAGGCGGGCCGGTACCTTTGACCCTACGCTGGATCAAGAAATGGCGTCGGCCGCGCGGCACGCACGGCGCCGGCTGCGGGTAAGCTCTGCGGCATGAACGCCCCACTGGAACATCCCGCCGGTGCGGCCCGCTTGCCGCTGGACGGCGAAGGTCCGATCGACAGCCAACGGCAGCGCCAGGTCGCCGAGCGGCTGCGCGCCGTGCTGCCCGCGCACTGCGTGTTTTACCGCGAAGAAGACACGCGCCCCTACGAATGCGACGGCTTGACGCTGTACCGGCAGCTGCCCATGGTCGTTGCGCTGCCCGAGTCCGAGGCGCAGGTCGTGGCGCTGCTGAAGATCTGCCGCGAACTGAACGTGCCGATCGTGCCGCGCGGCGCCGGCACCGGGCTTTCCGGGGGCGCCCTGCCGCACTCGGCCGGGGTGCTGCTGTCGACCGCCAAGCTGAATCGCATCATTCGCCTCGATGCGTTCGCGCGCACTGCGGTGGTCGAACCCGGTGCACGCAACCTGGCAATTTCCGAGGCCGCCGCGCCGCACGGCCTGTATTACGCGCCCGATCCGTCGAGCCAGATCGCCTGCACGATCGGCGGCAACGTGGCGGAGAACTCCGGCGGCGTGCACTGCCTGAAATACGGCCTCACTTTTCACAACGTCCTTTCGGTGCGCGGCGTGAACAGCGAAGGCGAGGTGGTCGAGTTCGGCTCGACCGCGCTCGAAGCGCCGGGACTCGACCTGCTGGCGCTGGTGATCGGCTCGGAAGGCATGCTGTCGGTGATCACCGAAGTGACCGTCAAGCTGGTGCCCAAGCCGGCGCTGGCCCGCTGCATCATGGCCAGCTTCGACGATGTCGGTGTGGCCGGAGAGGCAGTGGCGGCGATCATCGCTGCCGGCATCATTCCGGCCGGCCTCGAGATGATGGACCAGGCGGCTACGCGCATGGTCGAGCCGTTTGTCAAGGCCGGCTACGACCTCGACGCGGCGTCGATCCTGCTGGTCGAATCCGATGGCACGCCGGCCGAGGTCGAAGAAGAAATTGCCCGCATGACCGAAGTGCTGCGCGGCGCCGGCGCGAAAAGAATCGCGGTATCGAACTCGGAAGCCGAACGGCTGAAATTCTGGAAAGGCCGCAAGAATGCCTTTCCCGCCGCCGGTCGCGTTTCGCCGTCGTACTACTGCATGGACGGCACCATTCCGCGCAAGCGGCTCGGCGAGATGCTGCGCGCGATCCAGAAGATGGAAGGCAAGTACAACCTTCGCTGCCCGAACGTCTTTCACGCCGGCGACGGCAACCTGCATCCGCTGATCCTGTTCAACGACAACGATCCGGATGAAATCAGGCGCGCGGAGGACTTCGGCGTCGAGATCCTCGAACTGTCGGTGGCGCTCGGCGGAACCATCACTGGTGAGCACGGCGTTGGTGTGGAGAAGATCAGCCAGATGTGCTCGCAGTTCACCGATGCCGAGCGCGAGATGTTCTTCGCGGTGAAACGCGCCTTCGATCCGGCCGGGCTGCTGAATCCCGCCAAGGCGATTCCCACGTTGCATCGCTGCGCCGAGTACGGCCGCATGAAGGTCAGCGGCGGCAAGCTGCCGCACGCCAATCTGGAACGTTTCTGATGCTCGGCGAACTGCGCGAACGCGTGCGCGCGGCTGCAGCTGCGCGCAAGCCGCTGCGCATCCGCGCCGGCGGCAGCAAGGATTTCTACGGCAACGCCAGCGAAGGTGAGACGCTCGATCCGCGCGACCACGCCGGCATCGTCGCTTACGAACCGACCGAACTGGTCATCACCGCGCGCTGCGGCACCTCGCTTGCTGAACTCGAAGCGGCGCTCAGCGAGGCCGGGCAGATGCTGCCGTTCGAACCGCCGCATTTCGCTCCTTCGGCCACCGTCGGCGGCTGCATCGCCGCGGGACTCGCCGGGCCGCGCCGCGCGGCCGCCGGCGGCGTGCGCGACTACGTGCTCGGCGTGAAGCTGGTGAGCGGCAGCGGCGACGAGCTTTCCTTTGGCGGCACGGTGATGAAGAACGTCGCCGGCTACGACGTCGCGCGGCTGGCGGCCGGCAGCCTCGGCATCCTCGGCGTGATCACCGAAGTGTCGCTGAAGGTGCTGCCGAAGCCGGTGGCCGAGGAAACGCTGCGGCTCGAACTGGACGAGGCCGGTGCACTGAAGCGCATGAACGAATGGGCCGGCCAGCCGCTGCCGGTGTCAGCGACTGCCTGGCGCGATGGGGAGCTGCACGTGCGGCTTTCGGGCGCGCGCGCCGCGGTGAGCGAGGCGCAGGCAAAGGTCGGCGGCGAGACGGTCGACGGCAACGGTCTTTGGCCAAGCCTGCGCGAGCAGACCGATGCGTATTTTGCCGGCACGACGCCGCTGTGGCGGATCAGCCTGCCGTCGATCGCGCCCGCGCTCGAACTGGCCGGCCCGCAGTTGATTGAATGCAGCGGCGCGCAGCGCTGGCTGCGCAGCGACGCACCGGCCACAGAGATCCGCGCTCGTGCCGCGGCCTGCGGCGGCCATGCAACGCTGTTCCGCGGGGGTGAGCGGCGCGATGTCTTCGCGCCACTGGCCGGGCCGATTGCCGCTATCCATCGCCGGCTGAAGGCCGAATTCGACCCGGCCGGAATCTTCAACCGCGGCCGCATGTACGCGGATCTCTGACGTGCAGACCAATCTCGCCGATTTCATCAAGGACACGCCCGAGGGCAAGGAAGCCGCCGAAATCCTCGGCAAGTGCGTGCACTGCGGCTTCTGCACCGCCACCTGCCCCACCTATCAGCTGCTCGGCGACGAACTCGACAGCCCGCGCGGCCGCATCTACCTGATCA
>JBFINI010000104.1:0-9106 GCA_041611275.1 Burkholderiaceae bacterium | reverse complement strand
GCGCTCTTATGCGCCTGCTCGACCGTGAATTCGAAACGCACGCCTCGGTCAGTGACTGAAGGCAAACCGGCGATCACGCCGATGACTTCGATTTCGCGGCCTTCGTCAGCGCCAGACAGTGCGATCGCCAGCCGCCCGTGCGCCTGCGCCGCGGCGTAGGCAAAACCCAGCGCTGCCGCCGCCGCAAGCATGACGGCCAACGCCAGCGGCGCGCTGACTTCGCGCCCGCGCCCAACCCGGGCACGCCAGGCCAGCGCGCCCAGTGCCAGCGCAGCCAGAGCGGTCGTCAGCAGCAGGCCCAGCGCCGGCAGCTCGCGTTGCTGCTGAAGCAAGAACACGCCGGCGACGAACGCGGCCAGCGCGGCGGCGAGCATTTCAGTGCGTCGGCTCGAGCAGTGCCGCCAGCCGCGGCAGCGCCTCGCAGGCGTTGCGCCGGTTGATTTCGGCAGTCTTCTCCAACGGCAGGCCGCGCAGCTCGCTCATCACCTTCGCCATCGCCGGCAGCTCGCCCGGCTCGTTGCGCAGCGGCGCCTCGTCCCGGCGCAGCCACTGCGGCGGAATGTCCGGTGCGTCGGTTTCCAGCACCCAGGCGTCCTCGGGCAACGTTGCGGCCAGCTTGCGGATTCGCAACGAGCCGTCGTAGGTCATGGCGCCGCCATAGCCGAGTTTCAGTCCGCGGCTGACCATCCGCAGTGCCTGGTCCTCGCTGCCATTGAAGGCGTGGGCGATGCCACCCATCACCTCGTGCCGGTTCAGATATTTCAGCAGTCCGTCGGCCGAGCGGCGCACGTGCAGGATCACCGGCAGCCGGAACTCGCGCGCCAGCCGCAGCTGCTCGGCGTAGAACCACTCCTGCCGTTCGCGATCGAGATCGGGAACGTAGTAGTCGAGCCCGATCTCACCCACCGCGACCAGCCGCGGATCGTCGCGCGCTGCGACCAGCGCTTCGCGCAAGCGCTCGATATCGTCGTGAGCGGCCTGCGGCGTGTACAAGGGGTGGATGCCCAGCGCATAGGCAAAGCCGTGCTGGTGCGCAAGCTGCCGAACGGCCGCGAAACCGGCAATCTCCACGCCGGGAATCACCATCATCGTTACGCCGCCGGAGCGGGCGCGCGCCAGCACGGCGTCGCGATCACCAGCGAAGGCCTCGGCGTCCAGATGGCAGTGTGTGTCGATCCACATATCGATCCTCCGCAGCCAGTTTAAGCAAGGCGACCCGCACCATCCCCCTAGAATCCGCGGCATGCCACGCCGATTCTTCAAGCGCTATATGCCGAGCATCGACAAGGTGCGCGAGATTCGCGCCCTGCATCTGTTCGGCGATGCGCTGTTTCACCCGGCCCTTTGGCACCTGAATCGGCGCTCGGCCGCCGGCGGCGTGGCAGTGGGCCTGTTCTGCGGCCTGATCCCGGGGCCGTTGCAGATGCTCGGCGCGGGCATCGCGGCGGTGCTGTTTCGCGTCAACCTGCCGACCGCCCTGCTGACCACGCTTTACACCAACCCGCTGACGATCGTGCCGTTGTATCTGGTCGCCTACAAGATCGGCAGCCTGACGCTCGGTGTGGCGCGTCGCAAACCACCGGAGCCGCCACCGGACTGGAACTGGACGGATCTGTATGGCTCAGTCGAAGCGCTCGGTCACTGGGCGATGGGGCTCGGCGCACCACTGGCCGTTGGCGTGTTCCTGCTCGCCTGCATTCTTGCCGTGGCCGGCTACGCGGTCGTTCGCCTGCTTTGGAACATCCACCTGCGACGCGCCTGGCTCGCCCGCCGCCAACGCAGGAATCCCGCCTGATGCCAACATCGATGCGCGGACGCATCGTCCTGCCGTTTCTGCTGGCACTGGCGCTGGCTTACTTGTTCGACCTCAGTGTGCTCGCGCTCGGCATCGCCCTGGGCCTCGCCTCGTTCGTCGCGCTGCTGCTGGCCGGGCGGCCGGCGTCGATCAAGCTCGGCGCACTGGCGCTGGGTGGCGCCTTCGCGCTCGGGTTGAGCGCCGCGATCTTCTCGGCGCTGCTCGGCCAGTCGGTGCGCGAGATGGCCGCCAGCCACAGCAACCTGGTCGGCGTCCTGCTGGCGCTGGCCGCACTTCTGCTTGCCACGTTCGGGCTGCTGTGTGTCCTTTGGGGCGCACTGAGCGGTCAGCGCGAATAGCGCCGCGACTTGCCGCTCAGGCGGCGGCCAGACGGCCGTCGACCAGCCGCAGCACCCGGTCGCACTTGCCGGCGAGTTCCGGATCGTGGGTGACGATGACGATCGCCGTGCCGCGGCTTCGCGCCAGTGCGACGAACACGTCGAACACCGCGCGCGCCGTGTCGCGGTCGAGGTTGCCGGTCGGCTCGTCGGCCAGCACACAGTCCGGCCGGGTGACGATCGCGCGCGCGATCGCGGTGCGCTGGCGTTCGCCGCCGGAAAGTTCGGCCGGGTGATGTTCGAGCCGTTCGCCGAGCCCGACCGCGGCCAGCACCTCGGCCGACTGCGCGCGCGCCTCGTCGGGCGCCATGCGGCGGATCGTCAGCGGCATCGCCACGTTGTCCTGGGCCGTGAACTCGGGCAGCAGATGATGGAACTGGTAGACAAACCCCAGCGCGCGGTTGCGCAGATCGCCGCGCTGCTCCTCGGAAAGCCTGGCCAGATCGCGGCCGCCAACGCTGACCGAACCGGCATCCACTTCATCGAGCCCGCCCAGGCAATGAAGCAGCGTGCTCTTGCCGGAACCCGACGCGCCGACCACGGCGACGATCTCGCCGCTGCCGAGCATGAGGTCGGCGCCCTTGAGCACTTCGACCGCCAGCCCGCCCTCGCGGTAGGCCTTGTGCAGCCCGCGCGCGGCGATCACTTCAGTCATAACGCAGGGCCTCGGCCGGCCGCGTTCGCGAGGCGCGCCAGCTCGGATACAAGGTCGCCAGCAGCGACAGGATCAGCGAGATGACGGTGATCGGCACGATGTCGGACGCCCGCGGGTCAGAGGGCAGACTGCTGATGAAATAGACCTCGCGCGGCAGGAACTGCACATTGAACAGCCGTTCGATCGCCGGCACGATCACGTCGAGATGGTTGGCCAGCAGCAGCCCGCCGCCGACCCCGATCAAGGTGCCGAACACGCCGATCAGCGCCCCCTGCACGATGAACACCGCCATCACACTGCGCGGGCTGGCGCCGAGCGTGCGCAAGATGGCGATGTCGGACTGCTTCTCGGTCACCGTCATCACCAAGGTGGAAACGAGATTGAAGGCGGCCACTGCGACGATCAGCGTCAGGATGATGAACATCATCCTTTTTTCGGCGCGCACGGCCGCGAAGTAGGTTGGGTTCTGCCGCGACCAGTCGCGCACCAGCAGATTGGCGTCGAGTGAAGTGGCCAGTTGGCCGGCGACCTGCGGTGCCCGCTCCGCATCATTGAGCCGCAGCCGCACACCGCTCGGCCCCTGGGTCCGATACAACCGCTGCGCATCGCCGATGTGGATCATCGCCAGCGAGCTGTCGAACTCGAAGTGCCCGGACTCGAAGGTGCCGACGACCGTGAACTGGCGCAGCCGCGGCACGATGCCGGCCGGCGTGACGTTGCCCTGCGGCGAGATCAAGGTCACCTTGTCGCCGAAGGTCACCCGCAGCGCGCGCGCCAGTTCGACGCCGAGTATCACGTTGAACTGGCCGTCGGCTAGATCGGTGATCGCGCCGCCGCGGACGTTGCGGGCGATGTCGGAGACCTGCGGCTCGAGCAGCGGGTCGATGCCGCGCACCAGCGCGCCGCGCACGACGTCGCCCTGCGCGAACATGCCCTGCGCATTGATGAACGGCGCGGCGGCCAGCACTTCGGGGTTTGCTCTTGCCTTGGCGGCAATCGCCGCCGGGTCGGTCACGTAACCCGAGTAGCCGCTGATTTCGACATGTGCGACGGCGGCGAGCATCCGTTCGCGCACTTCCTTGACAAAGCCGTTCATCACCGACAGCACGACGATCAGCGCCGCCACGCCGAGCGCGATGCCGGCCATCGACACCGCCGAGATGAACGAGATGAAAGCGTTGCGCCGGCGCGCGCGGCGGCCGGCACGCGTATAGCGCAACCCGATGCGGACTTCGTAGGGAAGGTTCAAGGCAGGCCCGAAAAGGCACAGCCGATCGTCGACTGGCGCGGCGCATTCTATCGAAGAGAACTGCGCGCCATGGCCCGTAGAATCGCTCATTATGCGCTGGACGGTCGTCGTACCCGGTGCCCTGCTGCCGGCATCGATCGCCGCCGACGTGCTCGCCGGCGCTTCGGTCCCGTGGCTGGCGCGCGCGCTGGCGCAGGGACGCGTCGAACCGCCGATCACATTCGATGCACGCGGCGCGCCGCACCTGCACTGGCTGTGGCGCGAGTTCGGCGGCAGCGGCGATCCGGTGACTGCACCCTACGTACTGCATGCGCTGGCCGGCGAGGCCATGCGCGACCGGCAGTGCTGGCACATCGACCCGGTGCATTTCGCCTTCGCACGCGACCACCTGCTGGTGACGCCGCTGGCCGACGCGCCGCTGGCGCGCGAAGAAGCGGCAACCCTCGCACCGCATCTGCGCGCTGCACTGGCGGAAGTCGCCGGTGCCCGTCAGCCCCAACTTCATCTGCACGGCGAGCACTGGCTGCTGACGCTGACTGAACCGTGGTCGATGCACGCCACGCCACTGGATGGCGCCATAGGACAGTCCGCGCAGGAACACTGGCCCGCGGGTGACGACGCCACTGCCTGGCGCAAGCTGCTGACCGAGGTGCAGGTTCGCTGGCACCAGGAGGAACTCAACGAGCAGCGCGAAGCGCGCGGCGAGCGCGCCGTGAACGCACTGTGGCTGCACGGCGGTGGCCACTGGGCACCGCTGCCGGCGCAACCATTCGCTTTGGTCCTCGGCGACGACCCAGTGCTGCGCGGTTGGGCACTGGCCTCGGGAATGCCTGCCGATGCGCTCGCCGATACCATCGCCAACGCGCCGGCGCTCGGCGATGCCGTCTCGATCCAGCGTGAGTTGCTGCTGACGGCGCAATTCGAGGCGTGGGGCCAGTGGTTGGTGCAGCTGCAAGCGCTTGAAAAGGGGCTGCAGTCGTCTTGCGCTGCCGCCTTCGACGCCGGTTACGATGAACTCGCGCTGGTGCTTTGCGGCCTTCGACTGGTGCGTATCGTGCGCTTGCGCCGCGGCGATGCCTGGCGAATCTGGCGGCGATCCTCGCCCGTCGAACTGCTCACCGAGACCACAGCGCCTGAACTGACATGAGTCTGCCGAGACGTCGCAAGCGCCAGTCATGGTCGCCAAGCGACGAGCAATCCCGATGAGTGCGCCGAGGCTGCTCGAAAGCGACTTTTTCGCGCGCGGCGAGAAAGCTGCCGCATGACGGCCCAACTGCTCCGGCGCATGTTCGACGCCGGCGTCGCGCAACGGCTGGCCGCCGAAGGCATCGCGCCGCCGCTCGCCCGCGCGCTGGCCGCGCGCGGTGTGGCCAGCCTGCACGAGCTCGAGCTGTCGACGCGGGAACTCATTGCGCCGGCACGGCTCACGCACGTGGACGCGGCGGCGCAGCTGATTGCCGAGTCGATCGAATCCGGAAAGCGGCTGCTGATCGTCGCCGACTACGACTGCGACGGCGCCACCGCCTGCGCGGTCGGCCTACGCGGCCTACGCATGATGGGCGCGAACGTCGACTACCTGGTGCCGAACCGCTTTGAGTACGGCTATGGGCTGACGCCCGAGATCGTCGATCTGGCCGCTGCGCGGCCTGCAGGCAAGCCGAGCCTCCTGATCACGGTCGACAACGGCATCGCCAGCGTGGCCGGCGTGGCGCGCGCGAACCAACTCGGCATCGACGTGTTGATCACCGATCACCACTTGCCCGGCAAACGGCTGCCGGCGGCGCGCGTGATCGTCAATCCTAACCAGCGCGGCTGCGGCTTTCCCAGCAAGAACCTCGCCGGCGTCGGTGTGATGTTCTACGTGCTGCTGGCGCTGCGCGCCGAGCTGCGCGCGCGCGGCCGCTTCACGGAAGCGTCGCAGCCACGGTTGAATGCGCTGCTCGATCTCGTCGCACTGGGTTCGGTCGCCGACGTGGTGCCGCTGGACCGCAACAACCGCATCCTGGTCGCCGCCGGGCTTGACCGCATCCGCAACGGGCAGGCGCAACCCGGCATCACGGCGCTGTTCCAGGTGGCCGGTCGCAGCCATCGCACGGCGCGGGCGTCCGATCTCGGTTTCGCGATCGGCCCGCGCATCAACGCCGCCGGCAGGCTGACCGACATGACGGTCGGCATCGAATGCCTGATGACCGACGAGCCCGAGCGCGCGCTCGAATTGGCGCGCCAGCTCGATCAGTTGAACCGCGAACGCCGCGCCATTGAAGCCGACATGCAGTTCGACGCCCAGGCCGCACTCGATGCCGTCGATCCGGGCGAAAACCGCACCATCACGCTGTTCAACGAGAACTGGCACCAGGGTGTGGTCGGCCTGGTTGCCTCGCGGGTGAAGGAGAAATTCCATCGCCCGACCATCGCCTTTGCGCGCGCCGACGAGCGAACGTTGCGCGGCTCGGGCCGTTCGATCGACGGCGTGCACCTGCGCGACGTGCTCGACCTGGTGACCAAGGCCGCACCCGAGATGGTCGATAAGTTCGGCGGCCACGCGATGGCCGCCGGCCTGACGCTCGGCGCTGATCGTTACGAAGGTTTTGCGCGCGCGTTTGAAGCCGCCACCCGCGCTTCGAGCGACGCGGAGCTGTTCATGCGACGCATCGCCACCGATGGGCCGCTGGCCGCGGGCGAAATCACGCTCGGTCTGATCGAGGCGATCGACCGCCAGATCTGGGGCCAGGGCTTCGCGCCGCCGCTGTTCGACAACGAATTCGCGGTCGTCGAGCAGCGCCTGCTCAAGGACGCGCACCTGAGGCTGACGCTGGAACTCGACGGCAACCGCTTCAACGCGATCTGGTTTCGCCACACCGAGACGCTGCCGACGCGCGTGCGCTTGGCCTATCGGCCCGCAGCCGACGAGTACCAGGGGCTGCGGCGGGTGACGCTGTTCGTCGAGCACGCGACGGCCGGCTGAAGACGGCCTTGGCTGCAAGCCGCTCAGAACCTTCGCCGACACGGCGCCAAGGTCATAATCGCTGAATCAGCGACTTCTGCTGAACAGCCAGGTGCGTTGATAAATGGCCCAGCCCCTGGATCCGGGATGCCCCGCACCGATCGCGTCGTTGCAGGTGTGGATTTATGCGAAGTACTGTGAATGAGGGCAACGTTGCGGCGATGCTCGCGTTATCCAGTTCTGCTATCGCAGTGGAGGCAACTCATGGCACTACGACTAGGTGACGATGCGCCCGATTTCACGGCCGATACGACCGAAGGAACAATCCGCTTGCATGTATGGATCGGCGACGGCTGGGCGATCCTTTTCTCGCATCCAAAAGATTTCACGCCAGTCTGCACGACCGAGCTTGGCTATCTCGCAGGACTGAAGAAGGAGTTTGATAAGCGCAGTACGAAGGTCCTCGGCCTGAGCGTCGATCCGGTCAGCGACCACGCGCGCTGGGCCAAGGACATCGAGGACGCCACTGGTCACAAGCTCAACTATCCGGTCGTCGGCGATGCCGACCTGAAAGTGGCGAAGCTCTACGACATGATCCATCCGAACGCCGGCGGCGAGGCCAAGGACCGCACGGCGCAGGACAACTCTACCGTGCGCTCGGTGTTCGTCATCGGGCCGGACAAGAAGATCAAACTGATCATGACCTATCCGATGAGCAGCGGCCGCAATTTCGATGAAGTTCTGCGCGCGCTCGATTCGATGCAGCTGACCGCCAAGCACAAGGTCGCCACGCCAGTGAACTGGAAACAGGGCGAAGAGGTCATCATTCTGGCGTCGATACCGGACGCCGACGCAA
The DNA here is from genome assembly GCA_041611275.1 of Burkholderiaceae bacterium. GTDB lineage: Bacteria > Pseudomonadota > Gammaproteobacteria > Burkholderiales > Burkholderiaceae_F > JADJWR01. The sequence continues at coordinate 1,209 of JBFINI010000104.1, read as the reverse complement.
AAGCGATTTTTCCGCAGGGCTGGCGCGCTGTGAAACCGTACTTGCGGATGGTGCCGCAGCCGCGGTAGCGTTGTTTCGCTGCTGAATTAGACGGACCTGTGCACCCGGCGGGGCGCGCAGATCGAGAGTGTAATCGCGGGTGGAGACGGTCCCGCAAGTTTTCATGCCATCGGCGGCACACAAGCGCGGCCGATGGCACGGCCGGAGTCAGACGCGCACCACCTCACCCTTGAGCGAATACAGGATCGCCAGCACTTCGTTCTTCTCCGCCTGCTCGTAGCGGTGTTTGGTCATCGCGGTCATGATGTCGTCGATGGCGGCGATCAGTTCCTGCTCGCTGATGTTCATGTGGCGGTGCGCCGACAGGACGTCCTTGCCCTTGTAAGCCTGTGGCCCGCCGCTGCCGGCACAGAAGAAGTCCGCCACGTTCTGCTCGAACTTGCCGCGGTCCTTGATCTGCTCGAAACGGGACTTGATCAATGGATTTGTGTAGTGCGCCGCAACGACATCCTTGGCCAACGCGGTGATGCGCTCGACGCCGCCGAGCCGTTCGTACAAGCTTGCTGCCATGGTGATTCTCCTTTGGGGGTTGGTGATGGGCGGCACTCAAGCCGCGATGTTCTTGGTGTGTCTGAATAGATTGTCGGGGTCGATCGTCTTCTTCAGCGCGGCGAGCCGGGCAAGGTTCGGTCTGCCGTAGGCGGCCTCGATGCGCTCGGCCCCCTCTTCCTCGGTGAGGAAGTTAAGGTAAGTGCCGCCGGTCGAGAAGACCCCCGTGGCCTCGAAGCAGTCACGGGCCCAGCGCAGGTTCGCGCTGTCGTCGACCGCGTCTTCCCACGACGCCGCGACGTTGAGCACGAAGGCGGCATCGCGATTGCCGACCGGGGAGTGATCGGCAGGCAGTTCGCCAAGGGCGCCCTGCAGGTGAAACAGCAGGATCGCCGAGTGCGGCGAGCGAATGCGCCCGGCGTGGCTGATCAATACGTCGACGGCCGTCGGCGCCACTTCCGGCAGGTAGTGCGACTTCCAGTAATAGCGCCGGCCCTTAGGCTGTGTAGCGTCAAGAATGCTCTGCATCTGCGCGTAAGGCCGGCGCGTCACGATGTCGGACACCGGTCTGCCAAAGGCGCGCAACGGCGCGACGATGGCCTCGCCCTCTTCGATGCTGCCACTGTGGCACACGAAGACAGCGACGATCGGCTTGCCGTG
>JBFINI010000103.1:0-9238 GCA_041611275.1 Burkholderiaceae bacterium | reverse complement strand
CGCTGCCAGCCGTGCCGGCCGCGTGGTCCTCGGCAGCTGGGGTGCGGACGGCCGCTTCTTCGTCCATCCGCTGCGTGAGCTGGGTGGGCGCATCATCTGCGAGGAGGCACGCGAACTGGCCGGTGCCAGTCACGCGCATTCGCTGAAGTGGCTCGACGAGCAACTGCTCGCCGTTCGCGCCGGTGCGCTCGACGAGGCACTGGTGTTCGACGTCGACGATGCCGACCGGCCGCTCGATCTGGTCGGCAGCCGCTACCCGCTGCGACGCGCGCTCGAGGGGCCGTTCGTGCAGTCGCAGGACTGGCCGCCGCACTATCCGTGCGCGCCCGAGAACCTGCCTAATCACTTGCCGACAATCAACAGCCGGCCGACAGTGCCGCTGTCGTGGCGGGCGCTGCGCAGCGAAGGCAAAGCGGTTGGCCGCGCCGTCGACGCTGGCCGCTTCGATTTCGTCTGGCATCGCGTCTATGTCGAGGCCGAAGTGCCGGAGGGCTGCGGCGTGCTGCTCGAACTGGCCGCTATCGACGACGACGTGCTGCCGCCCGATGACGAATTCGCGCCGCACTGGCTCGGCGACGCGGCGACGATGCCGCCGCTGCCCGCCGATACGCCGCGCGCCGCATGGAGCGCGGCGGCGTCCGAAATCGCGCTGAATCCGAGCTGGCTGCCGGTCGAGCGCCAGCCGCAGCGCGCGGGGCTGTTCACCGTGCTGGCGCAGCGTGCCGGTCGCCGGCTGCGCGACCTGCGCGGCCGCTGGTTGCATCTGCGGCTGCGCCTTTTCGGTAACGGCCGCCGCACGCCGTGCATCGCCGCCGTGCGCATCTACGGCGAGCGCTACTCGTACGTGTCGCACTACCTGCCCGAGCTGTATCGCGACGAGGAAATTGCCGACCGCGCCGCGACCGGCCGCGCCACGCCGCACGATTTCTACGAGCGCTTCACGCAACTGTTCGAAAGCGAACTGACCCGCTGGGAGGACCTGGCCGCCGATGCGCACGTGCTGACCGGGCCGGCGAGCTGCCCGCTGGCGGCGTTGCCGTGGCTGGCGCAGTTCATCGGCGCGCGATTGCCTTCGGCGCTGCCGGCCGCGCGCGGCCGCGCCTGGGTCGCCAGCCACGCAGAGCGCGCGCGTCGCCGCGGCACGCTCAACGGTCTCGAACTGGCGCTCGATATCGCCAGTGGCGGCTGGGTCTCGGGCGGCGCGATCGTCGTCGTCGAAGACTTCCGCCTGCGCCGTACGGTGGCCACGCTGCTCGGCGTCGATCTGGAGCGCGACGACGATCCGCTGCTGCCCGGGCTCATCACCTCCGGCAATTCGTATGTCGGCGACACGCTGATCCTCGGCGACGAAACGGTCGAGCGCGAATTCCTCGCCGCCTTCCTGCCGGAGGCGCTCGAGGACACCTTCGGCGCGGAGCGTGCCGAGCGGATCACCGAATCGTTCTACGCGCGCACCGCGCACCGGGCGACGATCCTCGTGCATGAAGATCTGCACGAAGAGCTGCGGCGGCTGATCGATGCGATCGTCGTCGAGGAGGCGCCGGCGCACGTCGAGGTCAAGGTGCTGGCAGCGCGCGAGCGGTTTCTGGTCGGCATCGCCGCGCTGGTCGGCGTCGACAGCTACCTGCGCGAGCCATTGCCGACACGCGTGGCCCGCATCGACGTCAGCCGCGTCGGCCGCGGCGATGTGATCGAAGGCGGCGCCGCGCTGGACTGGCGGCTCGAGGCCGGCTGGGCGCCGCCGTCACGGATACCCACTGCGGTGATCGACGGCCCGTCGATCGTCAGCCCGGCCACCGATTTCGTGCTCAGCGGCGCGCGTTCGTTCGCCGCGCCCGGTTTCGACCTGACCCGCTTCACCTGGACGCGTCGAACCTGACCCGTCCCCCCTTGCAGAAGGAGTGCACCGATGCCACGCCTCGACATCAACGTTCCCTTCGAGACCGACCAGGCCGTCATTGCGGTGGAGGTCGATCCGAACGCGCCGCTGCCGACCGGGCGGCACCGCTACGAACTGGTGGTCACCGACGATTCCGGCAATACGTCGGAGCCGACGGCGATCGTCGTCATCGTCGCCGACCGCGAGCGGCCAACCGCCGTGCTCGACGGGCCGGATGTCGTCAACTTCGGCCGCAGCTTCGAACTGTCTGGCAAGCGCTCGTTCGATATCGGCGGCGTGATCAAGTCGTACCGCTTCACCTACCTCGGCCCGGCCCGCTGAGCAAAAGATCATGCCCGTGCTGGCGCTGAATCAGCCGTTCGAATCGCCACGGCCGAACGTGGTGGTCGAAAACGCGCTCGCGCCCGGCCGGCACCGCTTTGCGCTGACGGTGATCGACGACAACGGACAGCAAAGCGCGACCGATCAGGTCGTGATCGAAGTGCGGCGCGTGATCGTCGAGCCGGTGCTGCCGCCGGTCGCGCCGCCACCGGTGATCCGTCGGCCGCCGCCGATCCGCGTGCCGCGCGGCGACGACGCGCCGGCCGAACCCATTGAGGACGACCCTCCGAGGTGAGCCATGCCTGACGAACTCCGCAGCGACGCCCTCGAAGCCGCCGAGCGGCCGGACCGCCCGCATTACGCCACCGGCGTGCTGCTCGATGCCGGGGATTTCCTCGACGAGCAGACCTATCACCGCAGCCGCCTGGCGCGTGCGCTCGCCTACCTGCACGGCGCGGGCACCCTATGTGGTCTTGCCCTGACGCCGCCGCAGCCGCTCGGCGACGATTTCGAACTTGCCGTGCAGCCGGGCCTGGCGCTCGACCGCTACGGCCGCCTGATCGAGGTGCCGCGGCCGTGGTGCATCCGCATCAACCGCTGGTACGCCGCGCTCGCCGACGCCGCCAATGCGCTCGGCCGTGCCGCCTTGCGCGATGCGCTGCGCGGCGATCGCGTGCTCGTCGATGTATTCATCGAGTTCATGCCGTGCGAACGCGGAAAAACGCCGTCGTTTGCCGAAGGCGCCATCGATGCGACCGACGCCACGGTGCCGAACCGGCTGCGCGACGGCTTTCGCTTCCACCTTGCGCCACGCGACATCGATCCGACCGACTCGGCCACGCTGCCCGGCGCGCGTTTTGCCGCCTTCACCGCGACCACGCCGGAAGGCCGGCTCGCCGAGTTGAAGTTGCAACTGCTCGGTGCCTTCGACGGCACGCTGGCGCGTCCGGGCGAGCGCAGCTTTCCGCCCGTAGGCCAGCCGCAACTCGCCTACGCGCGCGAGCAGCCACTGACGCTGCCGCCGGCCGCGGCGGGAGACAGCGCCGCGCTGCTGTCGCCGGCCGCGCTGTTCCTGGCGCGATTGCGCATCCCGGCAACTGCGGCGGGCGGCGATTCGCCACCGCTGCCCGATTTCACCGCGATGACCGTCGCCGACATCGACAACCTGTCACGCGCCTTTGTCTTCCCGACCGACGCGCTGGCGCGCGTGCTCGACCTGGTACCTGCCGCCTGAGTCCAGAGGAACCCTGCCATGATCGATTTCGACACCCTGCGTACCCGCCTGCTGCCGGCCGAGGTCGAGCCGCTGCGCACACGCAACCTGCTGATCGACGAATCGCACCGGCGCCGGCCGCGCTACTTCGACGGCCGCTTTCTCGCCGCGCGCGACCTGACGCGTGACCAGGCGTACTTCCTTGCCCGCCAGGCCGCCTATGCGCGCGCGCTCGGCCCCGGCGTGGTCGACGGGCTCGAAGTCTCGCGCGCCGCGCGGGCGGACTCGCTGCGCATCACGCAGGGCTTCGGCTACACCAACGCCGGCGAGATCGTCTCGCTGTCGCGCGCGGTCGAGCTGCGGCTTTCCGACATGCCGGCGCTGCAACTGCTCAATGCGCGGCTGCGGCTCGATCTACTTAAGCGGCCGCCGCTGCGCAACCGCACCGGCGTGTTCGTGCTGGGCCTGCGGCCGCTGGAATTCACCGCAAACCCGATCGCTGCCTACCCGAGCGGCCTCGACCGCGAACGCACGGGCGAGGCCGGCGACGTCGTCGAGGCGGCGGCGCTGGCGCTGTTTCCACTGGCCGACGCGGCGCCGGCGACGATCGATTCGGTGCGCGCGAGCCTGGCGCGCACCGCCTTCGTCGACGGCACGTTGCCGCAGATCCCGGCCGAGATCCTGCCGCTGGCGGTGGTGGCGCTAGCCGGCGACAACGTGCGCTGGATCGACGTGCACCTGGTGCGGCGGCAGGCGGGCCAGGCGCACAGCGACGTGCTCGGTTTCGGCTTTGCCCCAAGGCTGCTGCGCGAAGCGCACCTGGCGCACTACCGTGCGCGGCTCGATGAACTGGCCGGGCGCAGTTTTGCGGCGACGCAGTTCTTCGAGGCGCTGCCGCCCGCAGGCCCGCTGCCCGACGGCGCGATCAACGCGACCGATTTTTCGCAGGTCTTCTTTCCGGCCGGCGTGCGCACGGAGCTGACGATCGTGCCCGACGATGAACTGCCGGCGCTGGTCGAGGAATCGATGACGCTGCCGCCGCTGGACCTGACCGAGCCGCCCGAGGCGCATACGTCCGTGTTCATCTCGTTGCTGATCCCGGTGTCGCGCACGCAGCTGCGCGCGCTGGCCGCGCAACTGGAAGGCAAGGTCACGCGGGTGCCGCGACCGACGTTGTCGACGTTGCCGATCAAGCGGCTGCCGATCGACACGCTGCGGCTGATCACTTCGCCGTTCGTGCTGCGGCCGAGTTTTGATCCGAACCTGCTGATCGACCGCACGTGGCGCGCCGCGCTCGAAGGGGCGCGCGGGCGCCTGTGGTTCGCGCGCCGGCGCAACCTCGCCTACAACGAATCGATCGCCGGCCGCACGGTCAGCGTCGTCGTGCCAGGCGTCGACCTCGAAGGGCGTGTCAACGACCGCATGCGCGAGCTCGGCCTGCTGACGCGCTTTCGCGAAGTGACCAACCGGGCCGACGTGTTCGGCCGCGCCGAGCTGACAAGGCTGCTGGCGAGCCCGGCGCTCGACTCGGCGGTGATGACGCACACGACCCTGACGCTGCTCGAAGCGCGCGAGGGCGAGAAGCTTGCCGCCGCCGATATCGCCGCGGTCGAGGCCGACGTGTCGCGGCCGGGCATTGGCGAGGGCCTTGCCAAGCTGGCCGAGGTCAAGCCCGAGTTGCTGACCGACAAGGCGACGGTGACCAAGCTGGTCACCGGCGGCCAGGCGCTCGATCTCGACCGTCATCTGGCGGTCAGCAACCCGGCCGAGATCACTCGCGTCGCCAGCGAGCTCGAAACGGCCGCCGGCGGCCGCTCGATCGACGTCGGCACGATCCTCAGCGGCCGCCTCGGGCCGCGATAGGTCCAGCACAGGGAGTACGTCATGCGCATCCGCATCCGCGAACCGAATGGCCGCGCGCTGACGCTGTCGCGCGAGGAAATCGCGGTGGCGGTGGCCCCGCGCGTGCGCGCCGCGGTAGCCGAGGCCGAGCGCCGACGCATGAATCCGTTCCCCGGCCGCGCGCTGACCGCGCGCGTGCTGACCGGCGAGCAGGCGCACAGGAGCTGGCACATTGCGCAGCTCAACCGCACGCTGTCGCCGGGTCTGGTCGATGGACTCGGCCTGGCCTTCGCCGACGAGGTGCTGGCGCCGGCTTCGACCGCGACCGATGCGCCGCCGGCCTCGCTTGATCTGGTCGCGCCGCGACCGATGGTGATCGAGCACGGGCTTGCAATCGCAACGAGCGGCGAGGAGATCGATGTGCCGGGCCAGGTGGCGTTCGATGCGCTCGACCTGCCGCTGGCCGCGCCGCAATGGCTGTTCGACGGTGCCAGCCCGCCGACGGTGATCGACGGCGAGTTGCTGCCGCGCAATGTGCGCGGGCGGCTGCGCGAATGGCTGGCCGAAGGCCGGCCGGTGCCGCGCGCCGGCGTGATCGTGCTCGAACCGGTCGAGTACGACAGCCTGCTCGATCCGACCGGCGAAGCGTCGTTGTCGCAATGCGAGCGCGACCTCGAGGCCGAGGCCTTTGACGACGAGGTGCGGCAGGAATCGGCGCGGCTCGTCTACTACGCCTGGCCCGAGGAATGGCTACCGGCGCCGGCCGCCGACCTCCAATGGCGCAACCGGCTGGCGTGGGCGATCTTCCTGCGCGAAGCGCAGTTGGCGACAAGCCAGCGCATGCCGTGGTGGCGGCGCGGCGTGCCGGTGGCGCTGGTGGCGTTCAACGCCGCCTGGCAGCCGCTGTTCGCCGATCGCGCCGCCGTCGTGCGCAAGGGCGGCGCGCCGCGCGCGCGAGCGCCTCTTGCCGAAGGCGGAACGCGTTTCCTGTGGCAGGCACGCATCGAGCAACTGGCCGAGCACATCGCCGAGGCGCGGCAGTTCGGCACCGACACCGCGACGCTGGCGGCGATGCTGCGCTACCTGCCACCGGCCGGGCTGCTGCCGCGCGACGCAATCGACGCCCGCGCCCGCACCAGCCTGCTGCTGCCGCCGACGCTGCGCATCGACGCGGCGCCGGTGCCGGTCGAACAACTCGACTCGCTGCTCGAGGATTCGGCCAGCGGCGGGCCGATCGATCTGGCGGTGCGCGACGAGTTGCGCGTGCTGGTGCCGGTGCCGCAGTCGTCTTTCGAGCCCGACCTGCTGGTGGTCGAACAGGCCGACGCCGACGGCGAATTCGCCCGCGCGATTGACCGCTTTGTCGACCTGCGCGCCGACTGGCTGCGCCGGCGCCACAGCCTGCGCGAGAAAGCGCGTGCGCTGGCTGTCGCGCTCGAAGGGCCGAACGTGCCGGCGGTGCCGTCGCCGGCGGAAGATCCGCTGCGGCTTGAGGACGAACGGATCGTGCCGCTGCTGCCGGCCCCGAGCGGTGTGCTGCACGTGAGCGGCCTGCTCGCCGGCATGCACCAGCACTTCATCACCGAGGCGCCGACGCCACTGAAGCCGGCCACCGCCGACGTGCTGTACGCGTACGTGCAACTGGACCGCGAGAACCCGCCACGCGAGGTCATGCTGCAGTTCTTCGCCGACGGCCGCTGGGCGCACCGCGCGTTCTGGGGCGAGGACCTGATCGGCTGGGGCGCGGCCGGTACTGCCTCGAGGCTGCGCATGGGCGGACTGCCGGCCGCCGGCAGCTGGCTGCGGCTTGAGGTCAAGGCCACCGCCGTCAGCCTGGCCGGGCAGGAGATCACCGGTATCGCCTTCACGCTGTTCGATGGGCGCGCGGCCTGGGGACCGGCAGGCGTCGTCGGCGATGATCCGCCGTGGCTGACCGAAGCGCTGATCAAGGGCGCCACGCAGCGCGGCGACGGCGAGGGCTGGACCTTGATCGCAGGGGCGGACGCCGAGGCGCCGTTCGAGCCGGCGCTCGGCACCGCCGCCGTCGAAGGCAAGCGGGTCGTTGCCGAGATCGAGACGCTGCAGGCCGACAAGTCGGTGGGGCCGTTGCGCATCGGCCCGCGCGGCCGACAGCAGACGGTCGCCGGCCTGATCGACGCCCGCGGCCTGCGCGCGACGATCGAGCAGCTGCGCGCGTCGATCAACAAGACCAACGACGCGATCGATTTCGGCTTCATCCGTGTGCAGAGCGATCTGTACCGGCTGCGCCAGTCGGTGCTGAAGCAGTCGCAGGCCACCCGCTTCGCGGTCTCGCCGGCGCTGACGCAGATCGCCGAACTCGACAGCGCCGCCGCCACGCGAGAGCAGCTGGCCGCGTTCTACGGCGACATCAAGCAAGCGCCGCCGGGCGCGGCGCCGGCGCCCTCGCCGGGGCCGGTCAACGCGCCGCAGCCATCGCGCGCGGCGTTCACGACCTTCGGCGCGAGCGCGCTGTCGCCGGAACTGCTCGGTGCGGCGGTCTCGCCGCGAATCAGCGGCGTGGCCGGCGCGGCGGATCTGCGCCTCGCGACCGGCGGCCAGGCGATCACGGGCAGCAAGGCCACCGACTTCGGCCAGTTCGGCAACATCTTCGGCGCCGATGCGCTGACCGGCGTGGCCGAAGTACGCAACGTGTCAATCGCTGCCCGCATGGAGCAGCCGCGCGCGGTAGAGACCAAGAACTTTGCCGTGGCCACGCGGATCGAGGTCACGCAGCGGCTCGCAGAGACCGATCTCGATCTCGACGAGGTGACGGTGGCCGGCGTGCCGACCGGTGCGATCGATGACAAGAGCGGCCAGCCAGAGCGCAAGGTCAGCAAGCTCGTCGAAATGACCGATTTCGCAACCGCGCTGACCGACCCGTCGCCGGACGCCAGCAAGGCTGACGAGGCGCACTATTTCCTCGGCGGCGTCGATGTGTCCGACTTCACCATCGGCCTGCTGCGCAACTTCGAGGGCCTGTCGTCACGCTACCGCGCGGCGCTGGCGCGCTGCGAGCAGGCTGCCGCAAGCATCGCCGGCGAGCGCGCCGCCGCCGCGGCGCGGCTCGCCGTGGTCGAGCGTGAAGTTGCCGAGGCGCGGCACGATGTGGCCACGGCGCGCGCGCTGCTGGCGGAGGAGATCGCCCGTGTGAACGCGATCAACGCGCGCCGCGATGCGGTGATCGCCGAGCAGGTGACGTTCCTCGCCTACGCCCGGCCGCGCTTGGGCGAGCGGCTGGCGCCGCTGCCGTCGCGCGAGCTCGACAACGCCTTCGAGTCGGACGTGGTGCCGGCGTGCTTCGCGCAGCACGACGATCCACCGTCCGAAGTCGTGGCGATGCTCGAGGTGATCCGCCGCGCGCCGCTGGCCTGGTTCCCGCACGCGCGCGGCCTGCTCGACCTGATCGACCGGCTGCCGCAACTCGAACGGCTCACCCAGATCGCGCTGCGGCCGTTGCCGGCAGTGGGCGCGGCGCAGGCGGCAGCGCCGCTGGCCGCGGCGTCGATGCGGCTGGTGCAGGCGCAGGCCGGCGTCACCGCGCAACTGAAGGTGTCGTCGACCGCGGTGTTCACTGCCGCGGCGGGCCTGGCCGAGCGGCGCATGCAACTGGCGGGCATCGCCTCGCTGGCCGACCTGTCGGCGATCATCGACAACGTGCTGGTCACGCGGCGCGCCGCGCAGGAATACGAGCGCATCGCCACCGTGGCCGGCTGTCTGCACGCGCGCCTGGGCGAAGTCAAGCCGGTGCTGCGGCTCGCCTGGGCCGAGCAGTTCAGCCAGTTCGATGCGCAAGTCGAACTCGGCGACTTGTCGCTGCTCCCGCGGCTGGGCGAGCTGCCGCAACAGCTGCGCGAGGACATCGTCGAGCTGGCGCGCTGGCTGCGCGGCCGCGCCGCACGCGACGAGCCGCGCGCGCAGGCGCTGGTCAACGACCTGTTGCG
>JBFINI010000102.1:0-9285 GCA_041611275.1 Burkholderiaceae bacterium | reverse complement strand
AGCGCGCGCACGCGCGACGGTACCGGCCAGTCGGGCACGATCCACTGTGCCGGTACTGGCAGATTCAACGGAACACCTCCATCGCCTCATTACCTCCAGCGAAGCCGCAGGCTCGCATCAGCTCGTGCATGTCTGCTGGCGGCGCACGAAACCACTGCATTTCGACGCCACTGGCCGGATGCACGAGTCCGAGCCGGCAGGCGTGCAACGCCTGCCGCGAGAACCGTTGCCAGACCGATGCATCGGTCAAAGTGACCGGACCCGTCGGACGGCCGCGCCGATAGACCGGATCGCCGACGAGCGGATGACCGATAGATTCCAGATGAACGCGTATCTGGTGAGTACGCCCGGTTTCCAGCCGACAGGCCACCCACGACAGCGGCGCGCGAGTGTTGCCGACAGTTTGCACACAGCGCAGGTGCGTGCGTGCCCGTTTGGCACGCGCCGACCTGCTGACCGCAAAGCGCAGGGCATTGCGCGGATCACGGGCCAACGGTGTGTCGATCACTGCCGATTTCGGCGCCGCGCCGATGACGATCGCCCAGTACTCACGCATCACGCTGCGCGCCTGCAGTTGCCGAACCAGCTCGGTCTGCGCCTGCAGCGTCAGCGCCACCACCATCAACCCCGAGGTGTCCGCGTCGAGCCGATGCACGATTCCGGCGCGCGGCAGCGCGGCCGTCTGCGGGAACCTGGCCAGCAGGCCGTTGGCCAGCGTGCCGGACCAATGTCCCGCAGCTGGATGCACGACCAGTCCCGGCGCTTTGTCGATCACGGCAATCGAAGCGTCTGCATAGACGACATCGAGATCGATCGATTCAGCTCGCAGCGCCAGTTGCTCCGGCGCCAGTGGAGGCACGATTTCGATGGACTCGCCACCGGCCAGCAACTGCCGGACCTTCGCCGGGGCGCCATCGACGCGTACTGCACCGGTTTCGATCCACCGTTGCAACCGGCTGCGCGACACGTCGCTGAGCACGGCCGAAAGCGCTTTGTCGAGGCGCTGGCCGGCGGCACTGGCTGGCATCCTGACGCTCAATGGGGAACTCTCGTCGGCGTCGCTCTCGTCGGCGGTGCAATCGTCCAAAGCAATCGGCTCGTTCATTGAGCGGTCGATATAATCGACGCGGAACGAGGGGTCAAACACATACACATATGCGGGGTGTGATGAAAAGCGGTGCGCGCTGGGCGCTGCAGGTCGTTGCGGTGGCGTTGATCGCCGCCTGCGGTTCGATTGCGCAGGATCCGACCGCAAGGATGACGCCGGATCAATTATATGCAGAGGCCAAGGCGGAAATGGCTGCCGGCAACTGGGCCCGCGCGCGCGAAATGCTCACCAAGCTCGAAGCCCGCTACCCGTTCGGCCGCCATGCGCAGCAGGCTCAGCTCGAAATCGCCTACGCGCACTACAAGGAAGGCGATTCAGCGCAAGCGATTGCCGCCTGCGACCGCTTCCTCAAGCTCAATCCCAATCATCCGTTTGCCGACTACGTCTTCTACCTGAAGGGGCTGGCGACCTTCAATGACGACCTCGGACTGTTTGGACGCAGGCTCGGCATGGACCCCACGGCGCGCGATCCGAAGGCCATGCGCGAGGCGTTCGACGTGTACAAGGAACTCGTTGCTCGTTTTCCTGAAAGCCGTTACGCGCCCGATGCGAACGCCCGGATGAACTATTTGGTCACCGCCATGGCGCAAAGCGAGGTCAATATTGCGCGCTTTTACCTGCTGCGTGGCGCCTATGTCGCCGCTGTGCAGCGGGCACAAGGCGCACTGCGAGAGTATTCCGGCACGCCGGCGGCCGAAGAAGCCCTGTCGATCCTGGTGCGCGCCTACGATGCGCTGGCGATGCCGCAGTTGCGTGACGACGCCCGTCGAGTGCTGCAACTGAACTATCCAGACAGTCGTTTCCTGGCTTCGCTGCGCCGCTGATCGCTCGCTTCGGGCTTGTCAGCCGGAAGCCGAAGCGTTTTCAAAGAAGTCGCGCGCGACTTGTTCGTCGCGCGTACGCGCAAAGGGCGGCAAACTGGCAAGTACGGTCCGGCCGTAAGGCTTGCTCAGGACTCGTTCGTCGAGAATCATCAATACGCCGCGATCGCACTCGTCTCGGATCAGGCGGCCAGCGCCCTGCTTCAGCAACGTGACAGCCTCCGGCAGCTGATAATCGAGGAACGCATTGCGGCCGAGCGATTTGAGCCGACGGATGCGCGCCTCGACCACCGGATCATCGGGCGGCGCAAACGGCAACTTGTCGATCACCACCACCGACAGCGCTTCGCCGCGCACATCAATTCCCTCCCAAAAGCTGACGCTGCCGACCAGAACCGCATTGCCCTGGCGGCGAAACTCGTCGAGCAGCGCGCGCCGCGTGCTCGCGCCCTGAACCAGCAGCGGCAGCTCCATTCGGTCGCGTGCCATCGCATCGCGCAGGCGCGCAGCAACGCGTTCGACTGCGCGCAAAGTCGAGCACAGCACAAACGTGCGGCCGCCGGCAGCGGCGATGACCGGCCAGGCCGCATCCGCGACTCGCTCGGCGAAGTCACCGGCCAGCGGTGACGGCAGCGGTTGCGGCAAATACAGCAGTGCCTGCTTCTGAAAGTCGAACGGGCTGTCCCATCTCACCGTGCGCGCCTGCAGCCCGATCTCGGCCAGAAAAGGCGCGAATGACCCGGCCAGCGTCAGCGTCGCCGAGGTAAGTATCCACGCCTGCGTCTGCTGCTCGCGCGCACGGGCGAATGCGGCCCCAGGCGAAAGCGGTGTGGCGTGAAACTGAGCCCCATGCGCCGTGACGGCCACCCAGCGCACCTGCTCGTCGAAGCGGGCTCTGTCCTCGCCGTCGACCGGATCGACATCATCCGCACATCGAGCGCCCGAGCGCTCGAGCGCCTTGCACCAGGTACTCAGTTCGGCGCGCAGCGCAGCGATGCGTGGCGCGAGCGCGTCAAGTTCAACATCGCGACCTGCATTGATTTTCACGCCAGCGGCCAGCGCTTGCAGCGCTTCATCGACCGCCTCGATCGCCTCACGCAGCCGCCGTGGGGCGGCAATGCGATCGACCGCCGTGCGCGTCCCGGAAGCGAGACCGGCTTCGGCCAAGACCAGCCGCAATGCGCGCGCCGCCCCCTCGATGTGTTGCGAAACTGGGACCCAGGCGGCACCACCGGCAGCCTTGGCAAGTCCAAGGGCCCGGGCATCCTGCGCCAGGTCGGCGAGCTGCGCCAGCGACCACCCGGTACCGAAGAAATCAGAAGCGATCTTCGGCAACTGATGCGCCTCGTCAAGAATGACCGTGTCGACGGTAGGCAGAAACTCGCGCACTACGTCGTCACGCAAGGCCAGATCAGATAGAAACAAATGGTGGTTGACAACGACCACGTCGGCCGCCTGAGCTGCCCGCCGTGCCTTGTAGACAAAACATTCGGCGAGGCGCGGGCAATTCTGGCCGAGGCAGTTCTCCCGCGTCGACGTGACTTGCGGCCAGATTGACGCTGCTTCAGGGACTTCAGCCAGTTCGGCCCGATCGCCGCTACGCGTCAGCCGGGCGAAAGTCGAGATCGCACGCAGATGAATTGCGTCCTGCCGCGATGCCAGCCGCCCTTCCGCCTCAGTACGCTGCAGCCGCTGCAGGCACAGGTAGTTCTGCCGTCCTTTCAGCAGCGCGGTATCGACGCGCAGGCCGAGTGCCCGCACCAGCGTGGCCAGATCCTTGCCGAAGACCTGATCCTGCAGCGTCTTGGTGCCGGTGGACACCAGCAGCTTGCCGCCAGCGAGCAACGCTGGAATCAGGTAAGCGAACGTTTTGCCGGTGCCGGTGCCGGCCTCCGCTATCAGTGTGCCGCGCGCAGCAATCGTGTCGAATACCGCCAGCGCCATGTCGCGCTGCGAGTCGCGCGCCACAAAGCCGTTGACGGCAGCCGCCAGCTCGCCGCCACCTGAGAACGCCGCGGCAACCTGTTGCCTGGCCCGCGCAAGCAACGCAGCTGCGCTGTCTGGCGACGACGCCGCCCCGGCGCGATTCACGCAGGAACGTCTGGCACCAGTTGCATCTGCAGCAGCGAGATCGCGTCCTTGATCTGCAGCTTGCGCTTCTTCAGGCGCCGCAGCTTCACTTCATCGACACCGGGCTGTCCGGCCAGCCGATCGATCGCCTCATCGAGATCGCGATGCTCGATCTGCAATTCGATGATCCGTAGCTTGATCTGCTCCATCTCCATGGCTCGCAGTCTGTCCTCCATGCAGGCTAATCCTAGCAGCCGAGCCCGGCGACTCCCAACCGAATTAGTGCGAGATAGACTCGACCGCCTCCTTCCAAGCTCCGACACGTGCCGCGCTTCAAGGTCACGGCCTGTACGGCCGACCACATCGGTGATCGCGCCGAACAACAGGATCGCGTTGCCATCCTGACCAGCCCGCGCCATCCGCAGGGGCTTCTGGCCGTGGTCGCTGACGGCATGGGTGGCCGCACCGGTGGGCGCATGGCCGCCGATCAGGTCATTTCAACGGTCACCCATGTCTTTTGCGACATGGCAGAAACGGATGCGGGCGGCCTGCCCGGTCTGCTGAAGATGATGGCGCACGAGGCGCACACGGTGATCCGGCTCTCGGCACTGTCGAGCGAAAAGGAACCGCACGCCACTTTCGTTGCGCTGATCGTGCGCCGCAATCATGCAATATGGGCGCATGCTGGCGACAGCCGCCTTTATCACTTCCGTGGCGAACGGCTGCTGCATCGGACCGAGGATCAGACCTATTCGTCCTACCTGCGCGCCGAAGGCCGCGAGCAGGAAGCCCTCGATGCCGACCGCAAGCTCAAGCACATGCTGGTCAGTGCGCTTGGGCTAAAGCGACCACCGAATCTGGTGATCAACGAATCCACCGGTCTGATGGTCAACGACACCTTCCTGCTGTGCAGCGACGGACTATGGGCGTATTTCGCCGATAGCGAGCTCGGCGCCATCCTTGCGCGCAGCACACCGCGCGAGGCCGGCGACGAACTGGTCCGCCTCGCCCGCGAGCGTGCCCGCGGCCAGGGCGACAACCTGTCGCTGGCCATCATTAAGCTCGACTCGCCCCCGTCTCGTTGAGCGCCTAATTGCGGGCCGCATTGCCCAAGTCCTGCGCAGCTTGCTCGCGTTCGAGCCGGCGCCTTTCGCGTCGCTGCGCGTTCTTTTCGGCGAGGCGCGCCTTCTCCTGCTGCCGTGCCTCCGCCGCGCGCTGACGCTCTTCATAGCGCTGGCGGTTCTCCGCGCTCAGCGCTGACTTTTCGGCCTGCTCGGCCGCACGACGCTTGCGCTCGGCGGCATGCGCCTCGGCGCGTCTTTCATTCTCGATTCGACGCTGATCGGCCTCCGTCGGATCGCTGGCCTCGGTCTGGCGACGAGGTTTGACCGGTTCGACCGCCGCCTTCGGCTCGGTCCGCGGGCGAAGTGCCGCCGCATTCTTCGATGGCGGTCTACTCTTTTCGCGTTCGCTGCCTTTATCGGCAGCGTCGGTGCGGCGCTGCTCCCGCGCCTGTTCGCGCTCGAGCGCGGCAAAGCGGCGCAAGGCATCGCGGGCCGACACTTCTCGCGCACGCACTTCGCGTTTGCGTCGGTCACGCTCTCGGCCGGCCTGCTCAATACACGCATTGACGAAGAAACTGCTTGCGCACTGTTGCGTGGCACGCCGGTGATCGGCATCGATCTGCGCCGCTTCGCGCTCGGCTTGCTCGATCATGGCACGCGCCGCTTCCGGGCTGGCAATGGTCTCCGCAGCCCCGGTTGCGACGGCAAACGCAGCCGCCACCACAGCGATGCTCGCCAGCCGGCGCGAGCTATGAGGCCACCACATCGCGGCGTGGCGCATCGAGATAGGCACGGGACTGCATTTCGATCAATCGCGAGGCCGTCCGCTGGAACTCGCCGGCCAGCGCGCCTGCCGTGTACAGCAACTCCGGCGCCACCTCGGCCGACAGAATCAGCTTGACGCGGTGATCGTAGAGCACGTCGATCAGCCAGGTAAAGCGGCGCGCCTCGGAAGCCTGTCCCGCCGACATCTGCGGCACGCTCGACAACAGCACGGTATGAAACTGGCGGGCAATTTCAAGGTAATCGTTCTGCGAACGCGGGCCGCCGCACAATACGGCAAAGTCGAACCAGACCACGCCGCCGGCACGGCGGCGAGCGCGGATCCGCCGCGATTCGATCAGAAGCACCGGATCATCGTCCTCGGCCTCGGTGACCTGCTCAAACGCCGCAGCCAGCTTTGCCTCCGCGGCGGCTCCGGTCGGCGACAGGTAAGCGTCGATGCGCGCCATCGCCAGTCGCCGGTAGTCGACATCGCCATCGATCTGCAGCACGTCGAGCCTGTCCTGCAGCAGTTTGATCGCCGGCAGCAGCCGATCGCGATGCAGGCCGTCCGGATACAGCGCCTGCGGCGCATAGTTGGAGGTCATGACGAAGCCAACGCGCAGCTCGAACAACTTGGTCAGCAGCCGGTGCAGGATCATTGCGTCGGCGATATCCGATACATGGAACTCATCGAAGCAGATCAGCCGCGCCCGCCGCGAAATGCGCCGCGCCACTTCGTCGAGCGGATCGGCCGTGCCCTTGACATCGTCAAGTTCGCGATGCACGCCGCGCATGAACTCGTGAAAATGCACCCTGGTCTTGCGGATCAGCGGCACCGAACTGAAGAAGCAATCCATCAGGAAGCTCTTGCCACGACCAACGCCGCCCCACAGGTACACGCCGCGCGGAATCTCCGGCCGTGCCACCAGCTTCAGCAAACCGTTGCGCCGCGCGTGCTTGTACTGCGCCCATTGCTCATCGAGTGCGGCCAGCCGCTCCGCTGCCCCTTTCTGTGCCGCATCGAGCACGTAGCCTCGTGCAGCCAGCGCAGCAGCGAGATGGGCGCGGAACGTCACTTCAGCGATCCGCTCAGCAATTCGCCGATCGAGTGCCGCAACAGGCCCTGGCGAACCACGGGTATAGGATCAGCGATCGCTCAGAAATTGAGCGTCCGCTTGTCCACGGCCAGCGCCGCCTCCTTGGCCGCCTCGGAAAGCGACGGATGCGCATGGCAGATGCGGGCGATGTCCTCGCTGCTGGCGCGAAACTCCATCGCCACCACCGCCTCGGCGATCAACTCGGAAGCCATTGGCCCGATGATATGCACGCCCAGGATCTCGTCGGTCGACGCATCTGCGAGGAATTTGACCATGCCGGTGGTATCGCCCAGCGCCCGCGCCCGCCCGTTGGCGGCGAACGGAAACGTTCCCGACTTGTAAGCGCGTTGCGCACTCTTCAACTGCTGCTCGGTCTGGCCGACCCAGGCGATTTCGGGCGACGTGTAGATCACCCAAGGAATCGTGTTGAAGTTCACGTGCCCGTGCTGGCCGGCGATCCGTTCGGCCACCGCCACCCCTTCCTCCTCGGCCTTGTGCGCCAGCATCGGCCCGCGCACCACGTCGCCGACGGCCCAAACATTGGGCAGGTTGGTGCGGCAGTCGTCATCGACCGCGACGAAGCCGCGCTCGTCGAGCTTCAGCTCGACCGCCTCCGCGTTCAGACCTTCGGTGTTCGGCAAGCGGCCGATCGACACGATCAGCCTGTCACAGCCCAGCTTCTGCGCCGCACCCTTGGCATCGGTATACGAAACGGTGACGCCCTTCTTGTCGCTCTTCACCGCATCGATTTTCACGCCGAGTTCGACTTGCAGTCCCTGCCTGGCGAACGCCTTTTGCGCTTCGCGGGCGATCTGCGCATCGACCAGGCTCAGAAATTCCGGCAGCGCCTCAAGCAGCGTCACCTCGGCGCCGAGCCGGCGCCACACCGAGCCCATCTCCAGGCCGATGACACCAGCGCCGACCACACCGAGCTTTTTCGGCACGGCGCCCAGAGCCAGCGCGCCGTCGTTGGACAGGATCTTCTTCTCGTCGAATGCGGCTCCCGGCAACGGCCGCGCCGTCGAACCCGTGGCGACGATCACGTGCTTGGCGGTCAGCACTTCCTCGCCTACTTTGATCTGCCAGCCGTCGTCGTTGTGGCCGGCGAAGGCGCCACGGCCGTGGAAGAAAGCAACCTTGTTCTTCTTGAACAGGTACAGGATGCCCTCGTTGTTCTGCTTTACGACGCGGTCCTTGCGAGCCAGCATCTTCGCTACATCGATCGTCGCGCCGCCTTCCAGCAAGATACCGTGCTCGCCGAAATGATGATTGGCGTGTTCGAAATATTCGCTCGACTGCAGCAGCGCCTTTGACGGGATGCAGCCGATGTTGGTGCAGGTGCCCCCCGGGGCCGGCCCGCCGTCCTTCGCTTTCCATTCGTCGATACAGCCCACCGTCAGACCGAGCTGGGCCGCGCGGATCGCGGCGATGTAACCACCAGGCCCGGCACCGATCACCACCACGTCGAAGTTCTTGTTCATCGTTTACGTTCCACAGACGCGAAAGTCAGTTTTCATTGCGCGCTAACCAGATCCGCAGTAGCCCTGCGTGCTGCCGCGGAGCAATCGACCCGGGACGACAATGAGCCAGCTAGACGCGAGACGCTCGACCTCGGTCGCGCGCCACGCCGGCGCTCCACCCTCCGCCAATTGCCCGCGGCAGCCGGTTCAGTGCGTTCGGGCTTGACCACCGGAACGGCGCCTTCGGCAACTGCGACCTGACCCGCTCGAACCCGGCACGCGCGAGCGCGCTCGGAACCGGCTGCTCGAGCAGCCTGGCAGCGGCGTCGACAGTCAACATGGGCCATCGGCAGCCGGGTCCGGCACTGGAGGCTCAGACCTCGAGCAGCAGCCGCGAGGGATCCTCGAGCGCTTCCTTCATCGCCACCAGCGCCAGCACTGCCTCGCGGCCATCGATGATCCGGTGGTCGTACGACAGCGCCAGATAGTTCATCGGGCGCACGACGATCTGGCCGTTTTCGACGACCGGCCGCTCTTTCGTCGCATGCACGCCGAGAATCGCCGACTGCGGCGGATTGATGATCGGCGTGGACAGCATCGATCCGAACACGCCGCCATTGGAAATCGAGAACGTGCCGCCAGTCAGCTCCTCGAGCGCCAACTTGCCTTCGCCCGCGCGCTTGCCGAAATCGGCAATCGTCTTCTCGATGTCGGCAAAGCTCATCTGGTCGGTATCGCGCAGGATCGGCACCACCAGTCCACGCGGCGATCCCACTGCGATGCCGATATCGAAGTAGCCGTGATAGACGATGTCGTTGCCGTCGACCGAGGCATTGACCACCGGATACTTCTTCAACGCCGACACTGCCGCCTTGACGAAGAACGACATGAAGCCAAGTT
>JBFINI010000101.1:0-9319 GCA_041611275.1 Burkholderiaceae bacterium | reverse complement strand
TCGCGCAGCACGCCGCAGGATTTCTGCGAGATGGCCTTCAGTTCCTGCGGTGGCAGCTTTCCGGCGCCGGCAAGTTCACGTTCGATCACGAATCTGGGCATGGTGGCCTCCTGTCGATCGGCCGCGCGGATCGCGGCCTTGCAGGAAGTCTGCAAACTGAGAGCGCGTCTGTCTTGAGTCGAGCGTCCCGGCGCAACACACGCAAGACGCCGCGCGGTCGGGACAATCGTCCCGGGTCAGCTTGCCGCTGCCGATCGGCGAGTAATGCCGAAACCCGCTTCGCGAGCGCGCACGATCGCCTGATAGCGATGCTGCACACCCATCTTGTCGAAAATGCGCGTGATGTGGTTGCGCACCGTCTTTTCGGACAGGCCGAGGGCGGCGGCGATTTCGGCGTTGTCGAGACCGCGCGCCATGCCGTCGAGCACGTCGCGTTCACGTGCCGTCAGGTCGGAGAACGCGGCCGGGTTGCGCGGCGCGTCCGGCGCTTTCTCGCCTTCGCGCAGGAAGCCGCGCACTTCGGCGAGTAACTTCGGCCAGGCCGGTTCGTCGGCGAGCGGCATGTGGTTCTGGCTGTCGACCTGCACGAAGCGACAGTCCGCCATCAGGCTGGCGAGCAGGCGCCCTTCTTCGAGCGGCACGACGGCGTCGTGCTCGGCATGCAGCACCAGCACCGGGCAGCGGATGCGTTGTGCCGACTTGCTCACATCGACGTTCCAGCCGGTTTGCATCAGGCGCACGGCCATTGGCGCCGTGGTGGCGGCGCGCTGCTGCTCCGACCAGGACTGAAGATGTTCGAGCGTGCCGCCCGGCTGAAACTGCGATGCCCACACCTGCAGGAAGGCATGGTTGTCCTGGCCCCAGCCCAGTGCGGTCAGGTCGAGCAGCACTTTCGCCTTTTCCACCTGCTGCGGCACATCGGTGCGCATGTTGCGGCCGCGCGCGTAGGTACCGTAAAGGATCAGGCGCGAGACACGCTGCGGATGCCGGGCCGCGTATTCGATCGCAATCGGTCCGCCCCAGCAGGTTCCGAGCAGCGCGAACCTGTCGAAGCCGGCGGCATCGGTCACGCATTCCAGATCGTGCACCCAGGCCTCGAAAGTGATCTCAGCCACTGGCCGATCCGACAACCCGCAGCCGCGCGTGTCGTAGCGCAGCAGTTGATGTTCACGCGAGAGTGCCTCGAGCCAGGGTCGCCAGGCCAGGCTGCGCCATTGATGCTCGAGGTGCGTGACCCAGGTGCTCGCCATGACCAGCGGTGGCCCGTCGCCACTGGTGGCATAGGCGAGCTTCACGCCGTCAACGCTCGTGCATAAGCGAATCTGCTGATTCATGGCCGCACTGCGCATGTCGATAATGCCAATCGATGGTACTCGCGCCCGGGCGACGCTCAACATCTGTCGGTTGCTGAGCGTTCTCGGGATATGCCCGCAGTGGCGCACCACAGCCAGAGGTGTCCCATGCAGACGTGTTCACTTCGCCTGGATTCACGGATCGCCGCGTCGATCGCGGTCGGCTGCCTGCTAGCTGCAATTGGCGGTTCGGCGCGGGCGGCAGAAGGGGGAAAGGATGTATTCCGCGCCAGGTGCATCGGTTGCCATGCTATGGGCTGTAACCGAAGCGGACCGAAGCTGGCTGGCATCCTTGGGCGGAGGGTGGGCGGCGTGGCTGATTTCAGTGGCTATACCAACCAGCTGAAGTCTGCGGGATTCGTTTGGTCGCGGGGGCTTCTGGACAAGTTCCTGGCCGATCCTGACGCGATGGTCCCCGGCACACAAATGAGCTCAGCAGGACGTCTGGAACGCGCAGCCGACCGCAAGATGGTCATCGACTTCATCGCGAGTGGCGATACGTCGCTCGACCTGTGTTTTTGACGGCTCGCGCAAGGCACCGTGGCCGTTCTCAGGCCATCGCGCCGAACCAGCCGCGCCGTTCCATCCACTTCGCTGTCTCCAGCACCGGCAGGATCGTCAGCGACAGGCCGATGACGATCGCCCAGTCCACCATCGGCAGGCTGAAAGTGCCGAACGGTTGGTGCAGGAACGGCACGTAGACGATCAGCACCAGCAGCACCAGTTCCCACACGATCGCCACGTTCAGCCATTTGTTGGCGAACGGACGATTGAGCACCGACAGCCGGTCGGAGCGGAAGTTGTAGGCCTTGATGAACTGGATCAGCACCAGCGAGACGAAGGTCATCGTCATCGCCTCGACCACGCCGCGGCCCGAGCTGAGCGCCCAGATGAACAGCGCCAGGTTGACGATCATCGACCAGATGCCGCCGACCATCATCAGCACCACGACCGGCCGGGTGAAGATGCCGCTGCGCGGCTCGCGCGGCGCCCGCTGCATCAGGTCGGGCTCGGGCGGATCGACGGCCAAAGCGAGCGCCGGCAGCCCGTCGGTGGCGAGATTGACGTAAAGGATCTGCACGGCGGTCAGCGGCAGCGGCAGCCCCATCAAGGTCGCGCCGGCCATGAGCCCAATCTCGCCGATGTTCGACGACAGCAGGAACATCAGGTACTTCTTGATGTTGCCGAAGATGCCGCGGCCTTCCTCGACGGCGGCGACGATCGAGGCGAAGTTGTCGTCGGTCAGCGTCATCGCTGCCGCTTCCTTGGCCACGTCGGTGCCGGTGATGCCCATCGCCACGCCGATGTCGGCTTTCTTCAGCGCCGGCGCGTCGTTCACGCCGTCACCGGTCATCGCCACCACGTGACCGTTCTTCTGCAGCGCCTCGACCACGCGCAGCTTGTGCGCCGGCGACACGCGCGCGTAGACGGCGATTTTCTCCACCTCGCGCTCGAGCGCGGCATCGTCGATCGCCTCCAGCTCGGTGCCGGTGACGACGCGGCCGGTCTTCAGGATGCCGAGTTCCTCGGCGACCGCCTTGGCGGTGACTGGATGATCGCCGGTGATCATCACCACGCGGATGCCGGCGTCCTCGCAGGTCTTGATCGCCGCCTTTGCTTCCGGCCGCGGCGGATCGATCATGCCGACCAGGCCGAGGAAGGTCATGTCGCACTCGGCGTTCTCGGGTGTCGCATCGGCCTTGCGAGCCACCGCCAGCACGCGCAGCGCCTCGCCCGCCATCTCGCGTGCCGCATCGAGAACCGCGCGCCGGTCGGCGTCGTCGAGGCGCGTTTCGCCGTCAGCGGTCAACTGCGCCACACACGAATCGAGGATCACCTCGGGCGCGCCTTTCGCATACGCCACGACGCCCTCGGTGGCCTCGTGCAGGGTCGTCATGCGCTTGGTGTCGGAGTCGAACGGGATCTCGTGGCTGCGCGGAAAATCCGCATCGAGATCGGGCTTGTGCAGGCCCGCCTTGGCGGCGGCCACGATCAACGCGCCTTCGGTCGGGTCGCCTTTGACCTCCCATCCTTCTTCGTGCTCGCCCTTCACGATCTGCGCATCAGAGGCCAGCGCAGCGGCCTGCAGCAGTTCGAGCAGCGGCTCGCGCAGCGGATGATCGTGCTGCTCGGCGAGTTCGACGCGGCGCCCCTCGAACGAAAATTCGCCATGCGGCTTGTAGCCGGCGCCGGAGACATCGAGGATCTGCCCGGCGACGTACAGCTTGCGCGCCGTCATCTCGTCCTTGGTCAGCGTGCCGGTCTTGTCGGAGCAGATGACCGACGTGCTGCCGAGCGTCTCGACCGCCGGCAGCCGGCGCATCAGTGCGCGCCGCTTGACCAGGCGCTGCACGCCGAGGGCCAGCGAAATCGTCACCACCGCCGGCAGCGCCTCGGGCACCACGGCGACCGCCAGTGCGATGCCGAAGATCAGCATCTCGATGAACGGCTGGCCGCGGAACAGGCCGAGCGCGACGATGATCGCGACCACCACGAACGCGGCGCGCGCCAGCAGATGGCCGAGCTTGTCGAGGTTATCCTGCAGCGGCGTGCGGCCGGTTTCGACCGTTTCGAGCAGCTGGGCGATGCGGCCGAACTCGGTCTTCATGCCGGTGGCCACCACCATCGCCTGGCCGCGGCCGTAGGTGGCGACGGTGCCGGCGTAGGCCATGTTGCGACGGTCGCCAATCGCCAGCTCCTTCTCGGCCAGCGCATCGACGTGCTTCTCGACCGGCAGCGACTCGCCGGTCAGCGCCGCTTCCTGCACCTGCAGGTTGACTGCCTCGAGCAGGCGGGCATCGCCGGCGATGCGGTCACCGGCGCGCAGCAGCAGCACGTCGCCCGGCACGACGTCGCGGGCGGCCACTTCGGTTTCGCGCCCATCACGCAACACCGTGGCCATGGGCGCGGCCATCTGCCGCAGTGCTTCGATGGCGCGCTCGGCGCGGTATTCCTGGATGAAGCCGAGCAGCACCGCGAACAGCACGATCACCGTGATGGCGACCGCCTCGACGGCGTGACCGAGAAACGCCGACAGCACGGTGGCCACAAGCAGGATGACGATCAGAACGTTCTTGAACTGCGCCGCCAGCAGCGCCCACGGCGAGATTCGGTGCTTGGCCTGCAGTTCGTTGGGGCCGAATTCCGCGAGCCGCTGTTGCGCGTCGGCGGCGCTCAAACCCTGGGTGGAAGAACTCAACTGCGCGGCGGCGTCAGCCGCGGACAGCGTGTGCCAAGGCGGTGCTGTTGTGTCCGTGGCGGTCGCTACGCGTTGGTTCATGGTTTCGGCGGGCGGTGCAGCCGTGTCGTTGTGGGCGCATTTTTTCGCCCAATATGCCGAGCAACGACCGCTTGACGAGTGTAGGAGCGCCGCGGCGACGCACGGGTTCGATCGGAAAGCGCCTTGATTTTGGTCAGCCGCGCGGCCGTGGTCGTGGCGCCGGCGCCGACATCAGGTGCGGGAAAACCCCGCTGCTAACGGCAGAGTTCCTGGGCCTCGGCGTACAAGAAGATCGGTCCGCCCGAGTGTTCTGTGCTGCGTGCGGCTGGCTGCGCTCGGTCGGACTGGCGAATGTCGACAGGGCGCAATGGCGAGAGCGCAGGCGAGCCGAGTTGCACGCTAAAGTGGGGTCGTGCCGGTGACGGTTGGCGTCAATGACGGGTGGCTGACTGGACAAGAAAGGGCAAGGAGAACGGCAATGGCTGACAGGATGTTCGCGCTGGTGACCGGCGCTGCGGAGGGAATCGGTCGCGCCGTGGCCAATCGGCTGGCTGCCGACGGCTTGCATGTCGTCACGCTGGACCAGAAGCGACCCACGGCGCTGGCTGACGGCGAAGTATTCATCGAAGTCGACCTCGCCGATGCCCAGGCCAGCGCGCAAGCGCTGGCCCAGGTCACCGAAAGACATGCCGTCTCGGTGCTGGTCAACAACGTCGGCACGGTGCAGCCGGCAGCGCTGGAAGAGGTGTCGCTCGACGACATCGATGCGGCCGTCTCGCTGAACCTGCGCTGCACGATCCAGTGCGCGCAGGCAGTGGTGCCGGGCATGAAGTCGCGGCGATTCGGCCGCATCGTCAGCATCTCCAGCCGCGCCGCATTGGGCAAGGAACTGCGCACGGTGTATGCGGCGACCAAGGCCGGCCTGCACGGCATCACACGCACCTGGGCGCTGGAACTCGGGCGGTACGGCATCACGGTCAACGCGATCGGCCCAGGGCCGATTGCCACCGAACTGTTCAGGCGCGCCAACCCGGCCGACAGCCCGCGCACCCAGGCGATCATCGACGGCGTGCCAGTCGGGCGCCTCGGCACGCCGGAAGACGTTGCCCATGCGGTGGCGTTCTTCGCCGACCCACGTTCGGGCTTTGTCACCGGTCAGGTGCTGTACGTGTGCGGCGGCATGACCTGTGGCGTGGCGCCGATGTAGGCGCGCTGGCGTGGCTTGCGGCAAATGACATGACATGGAGACGACAATGAGCGCCAAGCAGCCCGCTGATGAGCACGCCGTTGCCGCCGAGGTCTTCGCCACCCTCGGCACCGGCGAGCAGGTGGAGCCGGTTTCCGTGCGGGTCGAAGGTTTCGATCTCGCTGCCGCATATCGGGTCGCCGCCGAAGTACATGCGATGCGTGTCGTCTGCGGCGAGCATTGTGTCGGCCGCAAGATCGGTTTCACCAACCGCACGATCTGGGCCGAATACGGCGTGGGGGCGCCGATCTGGGGCTTCATGTACGACCGCACAGTCGGCGAACTGCCGGCGGGCAAAGGCGAGATCGACCTGCGCGGGCTGTCCGAGCCGCGCATCGAGCCGGAAATTGTCTTTGCGCTCGGTCGCGCACCCGAGCCCGGCATGGATGCCGCGCAGTTGCTCGCCTGCATCGATTACGTCGCCCACGGCTTCGAGATCGTGCAGTCGATTTTCCCGGGCTGGAAGTTCGCCGCCGCCGACACGGTGGCCGCTTTCGGTCTGCATGGCGCGCTGCGCATTGGGCCATGGCAGCGCGTCGCCGGCCGGGAAACGCAGTGGCTGGCCGCGCTTGCCTCGTTCGAGATCGATCTTTCCTGCGACAACAAGCATGTCGACCGCGGTCGCGCGGTCAACGTGATCGATGGCCCGCTGCACGCGCTGCGTCACCTGGTCGAGGTGCTCGCCGCTGACCCGTCGCAGCCGCCGCTGGCCGCCGGCGAGATCGTGACCACCGGCACGTTGACGCGTGCCTTTCCGGTGGCGGCCGGGCAGACCTGGACCACGTTGCTGCACGGCATTGAACTTCCGGGGCTGCGGCTGCATATGGCCTGAACGCCGCATGCACCTCGATCTGCCCGATCCCACCTACAACACCGCCCCCGGCCGGCGCGCCGATCTGCGCCTGGCCGTGCAGCTTGCATTCGGCTTTGTCGCGCTGCTGTGGCTGGTGCACCTGATGCACTGGGGGCTCGACCTCGGGCCCGAGCCGCTCGGCGTGCGGCCGCGCCGCCTCGTCGGCCTGCCGGGCATCCTGTTCGCGCCGCTGGTGCATGGTGACTTCGGCCACCTGTTCGCCAATTCGGTGCCGCTGGTGGCGCTCGGCGCGGTGATGCTGTACCTGTATCCGCGCTCGTCGCTGCGCGTGCTGCCGGTGGTTTATCTGGTCCCCGGCGTACTGGTGTGGCTGTTCGCACGCGATTCGCTGCACTTCGGCGCCAGCGGTCTGGTCTATGGGCTCGCCGGTTACCTACTGGTTGCCGGCTTGCTGCGGCGTGACCGACGCGCGGTCGCTGTGTCGCTGCTGGTGTGTTTCGTTTACGGGTCTCTGGTCTGGGGTGTGCTGCCGATCCAGCCCGGGGTGTCGTGGGAGACGCATCTGGCCGCCGGCGTGATCGGCGTGCTGCTGGCGATCGCGCTGCGCCGCTTCGACATTCCTCCGCGCAAGCGCTACACATGGGAAGACGAGCCGGAGGAAGTCGACGACGACGAGCTCTTCGATGAACCCATTGACGAACCCGTGGGGCGACCGAACGGCGATAGCCCGCGGGTGCTGCACTGAACGGCGGCCGCGCAGCGCGATCGCCGTCACCACGACCGCGCGGGCGTCGATGGTCACCGCCACCTTCCGCTTCTACGAGGAACTGAACGACTTCCTGTCGCCGGCGCGCAGGAAGCGTGAGTTCACCGTGCCGTGCGCGCGCGCGGCGACCACCAAGCACATGATCGAAGCGCTCGGGGTGCCGCATACCGAGGTCGAGTTGATCCTTGTCGACGGCGAATCGGTCGGCTTCGACCGCGTGCTGCGCGACGGCGAACGCGTCGCCGTCTATCCGAAGTTCGAGGCGCTCGACATCACGCCGCTGTTGCGCGTGCGCGAGCAGCCGCTGCGGGTGACGCGCTTCGTCGCCGACGCGCATCTGGGCGGCCTGGCCCACCTGCTGCGCATGATGGGCTTCGACACGCTGTACGACAACGCCTTTCATGACGGCGAGATCGAACGGCTGGCGAGTGAGGGCGGCCGCATCGTGCTGACGCGCGACCGCGAGCTGCTGAAGCGGCGCGGCATCACTCACGGCTGTTACGTGCGCGCGCTGCGCTCGGAGGCGCAGCTGCGCGAGATCTGCGCGCGTCTTGATCTGGCGCGCAGTGCGCGGCCGTTCACGCTGTGTCTGGCCTGCAACGCGCCGCTGGTGCCGATCAGCAAGCAGGAAGCCCTGCCGATGCTGCCGCCGAAAGTGCGCCTGCTTTACGAGCGCTTCAGTACGTGCACGGTCTGCCGACGCGTGTTCTGGGAAGGCTCGCACTGGCGTCGCATGCGGTTGCTGGTGGACGGGATGGTCAAGTGACAGTGGTCGGCAGGCTCGGCAAACGCGCTGCGCCCGATTCAACAGGAGGCGGGGACCATAGGCGCATCTTGACGAATCGCGCGAGGGGCGGGCCGGGCATCGAGGCCGGCCACGAGATCGAGAAAGCTACGATGGCACGGCGCCTGGCCTGCGCCGCACGCGGGCCGCATTGCGGAAGCTCGATATTCGAGGCGCCGCGACGGTGCCGGCGCGCAGCGCTAATGCTGGCCATCGGCACGACTGCCGATCGCCGATTCTCCCTGCAGAGCGGGCGCCTGTCCGGCGTCCCGGCGAGACTTCGGCACGTCGTCCTCCCTGGCTGATCAATTCGGTCGCGACATTGTCACAGGTCAATCTTGGCAACCCCGGTGCGCGTAGAAATGTCTGGCGGCAGCAAGCGCCGCGATCGTGCGGCGTGTGCGATGGTCGCGAAGGAGTCAGACATGCTCGTAGGCAAAGTGAATGCGACCCGTCACCTGATGACGGGTGTCGGGTTGATGCTGGCTGCACTGGGAAACACGGGCGCCGTATTCGCGCAGGACGTGCCACGCTCGTTCGTTGCCTCGCCTGAGATTTACAAGGTCCTGGCGGAAAACGGGCAGTACCGACTCATCGAGGGCGTGTGGCAACCCGGTCAACGCTCGCAGTTCCACATGCAGCCGGTCGCGGGCTTCTACTACGTCACCGAGTGCACGCAACTGTTCAAGCGGCCGGATGGCTGGGTCGAAGGCGGTTTCGTTCGTCCGGCGGGATCGGGGCGCATCCAGCCGGCGATGCCGGTGTGGTCGGTGGAAAACGTCGGCAAGTCGGCGTGCCGGGTCATCATGTTCGAGCCGAAATAGCGGGCGGCCGCGGCGACGCGAAAGGCACAGGGCGGACGGTGAGTCCGCGCGTCGCTCAGAGCACGCCGCGCGATTTCAGGTTCTCGATCAGCGCCAGGGTGCCGAAGGTCCACGGCGCGATCGCGTCGGTGTGGTCGACCCGGTTGACCAAGGTGCCCAGCGCCGGCGACGAAATGCTTACCTCGTCGCCGACCTCGTGCGTGAAGCCCAGCCCAGGCCCGCGCCGGTCCTGCACCGGCGCGAACATCGTGCCGAGGAACAGCATCAGCCCGTCGGGATACTGATGGTTGCGGTTGATCGTCTGCGCGACGAG
>JBFINI010000100.1:0-9373 GCA_041611275.1 Burkholderiaceae bacterium | reverse complement strand
GCTGATACCGGTCATAGGCAGACCCCTCGAATCCGGTGCCTCCGGGTAACTACCAGCCTTGCCGTCCGCCGGTTGCTGCGGCGCCACCGCAACCTCAGACGCGGGTCGCAAGACGGCTAATCGGCGCGGGCGAACTGTGGCGTCAGCCGTTGCAGGGCGGCGCTGCGCGCTGCCTTGTCGAGCGCGCCGAGCCGGCGAACCCTGGTGTAAAAGGCGGGCAAATCACCGCCACTTTCGGCCAGCAGCGCCTCGAAAGCCGGCACCCAGTCGTTATAGGCACCGATCGCCGCCAGATGCGCGCCGGTCAGGGTCTGATTGAAGAAGCGGTCATAGCCGGCAAAGCCGGCCCATCGTTCCTGCCTGATCTGGCGGTAGTCGCGCTGCAGATCGGACAAGACCGCCGTTTTCGCCGCCCGTTTCTCGTCGATCGAAGCCGCCGACGCAAACACGTCGGCCAGGCGGCGCCGATGCGCCAGCAGCAGCGCCAGGAAATCCTCGCGCCGCTGCGCGTAGGCCGCCCACGCAGCTCGCTGCTTTTCGTCACCATGCGCCGCCAGCCAACGACGCACGCCTTCGCGTTCGACGGCGGTCGCAAAGCTTTCATTGAACGCGGTGTCGTCCCTGGCGTAGACGACCTGATGCGCCAGCTCGTGGAATATCAGCCGCGCCAGTTCGGCATCGGAGGCATGAATGAAGGTGTTTAGCAGGGGATCACTGAACCAGCCGAGCGTCGAGTAGGCAGGCACCGGCGTGACGTTGGTGTCATAACCGGCGGCGCGCAGCTCGGCTGCCATCGTGTCGGCGCCGCCACGGTCGAAGTAGCCGCGATAGCCGGCGCAACCGAGGACCGGGTAGCACCAGGTCTTCAGCTCGAGCGACAGTTCCGGGGTCGCGAACACGTTCCACACGGCGGCCGGCCGCTTGAGATCCGCATATTCCGTATAGCTGCGGTTATCGGGCAAGCCGAGCGATTCGGCGGCGAAGCGGCGGATCTCCTTCGCCCGCAGCAGCCGTTCCTTCAGCGGCTGCGGGGTGTCCGGATCCTGCACCCAGTCGGCAATCGGCCGCGCCGCGGCAAGCAGCGCAAAGTGTCCCTGCGCGGCCTGGTTGTAGTAGCCGACCGTGGCGCAACCGGCCAGCAGCAGGCTCGTCGACCCCAGAAGCAACAGCCGTCGCATCGTCATCCGGAAAGCGAACATCACAGGCCGGATTCTGCCGCAGCCAGTCCGCTCACTGCGAGCGGCCGGCAGCCGCCGGCGGCACCGCGTTGACCACCCGTCGCAGCTTGCCGCTGGTTCCATCGCGATGCGGCGCCGCCCTGTCCGCATCAACGCGAACGCCGGCCAGGCCAAGTCGGTTCAGATAGGCGCGCAGCACGGTGCAGGCCGTCTCGATGCGCGGTCGCTCCGCAGCACCCAGCCGCAGCTTCAGGCGGCGCGGTTCGGTCTGCAGCAACTGGAAGTCGTTGACCAGTGCGTCGTCTTCGAGCACCGTCGCCAGCGCGAGCGGCATCAGCTTGACGGCGCTGGCGCGCGGTCTCGCGATCTGCAGTACGTCGTCGTGCCGGCCCTGCACTTCGATTGCCGGCAGGCTCGAGCCGCACGCACATGGCGTCGGCAGCACGGTGATCGAATCACCGATGTCGTAGCGGATCAGCGGCTGCACGCGGTTGGCCAGATTGGTCAGCAACGTGGTGTGCGAAGGCACGCCGCTCGGCACCGGGCGAGCGTTCGCGTCGACGCCCTCGAGCAGCACCCAGTCGGCATTCACATGCAGGCGGCCGCGCGAACACGGCCAGGCGATCGACAGAAATTCCGAGGCTCCGTAGGCCTCGCGCACGCGGCAGCCGAACGTGCGCGCCACCTGTGTCCGCGTCGCCTCGCTCAGTGTCTCGCCGCCGCACCAGATCTCGTCGAGCGCCAGGCGCAGGCGCCCGGCCCGCTGCTCGTCGGCCAGCAGTTCGACCACCGTCGGGTAGGTCGCCAGCAGCGTCGGCCGGTAGCGATTCAGCGCCGCGATCAGACTGCGCAGCGGCTGCAGCACCGAGAACGCCTGCACGAACGGCGCGATCAGCGGAAAGCTGCGCCGCAGCCGCTCGATGGTGGCGATGCCGGCAAAATGACCTTCGATCGCCGCCACCATCGCGTACCGTTCACTCATCATGAATGGGCCGGCGCGCAGCGGGCTGGCCGACAGGCCACGAAAGCGCATCAGTTCGAGCGCGTCGTACACGGCCAGCGCGTCGCCGTCGTGCACGAAGATGCCCGGCACGCCGGTCGAGCCTGAACTCGTCCACACCGCATAGCGCTTGGCCAGTGGCGCGCCGATGCACGACAGATCGGCCAGGAAAGTGTCGATCGATTGACGGCTCAGATCGCGCTCGGCCAGCGATTGCGGTAACTCCGCCATGATCTTCGCTTTGCTAATGACCGGCAGGTCAGCGAGCTTCAGCGTCGAGGACGGCGGCAGGCTGCGATACAGGCGCCGGTACAGCGGCACCTGCGTGCGGGCAAAGCGCAGCAGTGCGGTGAGCCGCTGCTGGGCGCGATCGGCGATCCGTTCGGCGTCGAGCCAGCTGCCCGACCAGACATCAGCCGCTGCCCGCGCCCAGTGCGCGGCATCAAAGTACGGCACGCGCAGCGGCCGTTGTGCTTCGTCGGCCAAGCCGCTACCGGTATGCAGCGCGCCTGTCTGCATTACGGTACGCACCATCGATTTGGTTCCCCTGCGTTGGCCGGATCCGCCTGTGGCTGCCGTCCCTTTATTGTCCTGCTACCGCTGGAACCGGCAAGCCGGTTTGATCTGCGCTAACCGTTTTCCGTTCTCCTGGTTGCCATCCCGCCTGTACGCTGTGGCCCGCCGCTGGCGCGCGCGTTGCGTGACACCGGTCAACGGCCAAGTGGCCGAACCTCCTAGCGTTCACTGAGGATTTGTGCGGAGATCGACGATGAACGAGGTCACTCGCGAACAGCTCGCCGGCGACGTCCGGCAGCTGCTGGATGACGTACAGGCGCTGCTGTCACAGGCCGCACAGGCCACCGGCCAGCAGGCGCAGGAGTTGCGCGGCCGCGCTGTCGCAGCGCTGAACAATGCGCAGGCACGCGTTGGCGAATTGCAGCACCAGCTCGCCGATCGTTCTCGTGACGCCATGGACACCACCGACGAGTGGGTACGTACGCATCCGTGGGGGGCTGTCGGCGTCGGCGCCGGGCTGGGCTTCCTGCTCGGTCTGCTCGCGTCGCGCCGCTGAGGGCGCGGCTCAGCTGGCGGTGCGCTCGACCTCGACCAGGCAGTCGTAGAAGGTCGGCGCGCGGCCGATGTCGGTCAACGCCTGGCTCGTCACTTCATTGGCATTACGACCGTCGGCCGCGAGTTTCTTCCACCAGATCGACAACGCTACGACCACACCCGTTCGCGCCCGATCACTGACCCGAGCGGCGAGTTCGAACGCGCCACGATCATTGAACACGCGTACTCGCTCACCGTCGGCAATGCCGCGCGCCGCCGCATCAAGCGGATGAATCTGCAGCGTCGGCTCGCCTTCGGTGCTGCGCAAACTCGTCACATTGACAAACGTCGAGTTCAGGAAGTTGCGCGCCGGCGGCGAGATCATTGACAGCGGATACCGCGCGGCCAGCGCCGGATTGCTGGCCGGCCCTTCGTGCGGCGGCACATAGTCCGGCACCGGATCCAGGCCGAGCGCTGCCACGCCTGCTGAAGCGAACTCGCAGCGGCCGCTCGGCGTCGGATAGCCACCCCGCGCGAAGGGTGCATAAGTCGCAGGTACGTCGAGCCGCTGCCAGCCGTCGCGCTTCAGTGCCCCCCAATCGACATTCGCCGTCGCGCCACTGCGCTTGAACGCCTGCGCAGCGAGTTTATCGTCGGACTCGGCGAAGCACGCCTCGGAGAAACCCATTCTCGCCGCCAGCCGGCGGAAGATTTCGCTGTTCGGCAGCGCTTCGCCAAGCGGATCGATGGCCGGATTGTTGGCCAGCACATAGAGATGTCCGTAGGCCTTGTGCACGTCGAGATGCTCGAGCTGTGTGGTCGCCGGCAGCACAAAGTCGGCAAGATCGGCGGTGTCGGTCTGGAAGTGTTCGAGCACGACGGTGAACAGATCCTCGCGTGCGAATCCCGCCGCCACCTCACGCGAATTCGGAGCCACTGCGACCGGGTTGCTGTCGTAGACGATCAGCGCCTCGATCGGCGGCGAGGCCGCGAGCAGGTCGTGGCCGATGGTGCTCATGTTGATGGTGCGCGGCGATCGCCCCGCGAGCAGGTCCGGCCGATACAGCCGCGCGCTGTCGACTTCGGCCACGCCGCTTGATGACAGCAGCACGCCACCCGCGGCATCGCGCCAGTGACCAGCCAGCGCCGGCAGGCAGGCCACGGCGCGCACCGCGTTGCCGCCGCCGGCGGCGCGCTGCATGCCGTAGTTCAGCCGGATCGCCGCCGGTCGGATATGCCAGTAATCGTGTGCCAGTTGCTCCACTTCGGAGGGCGAGATGCCGCACAGCTGCGCCACCTGCGCGGGCGGAAACTTTTCGGCGCGCGCCGCCAGTTCATCGAAACCCAGCGTGTAGTTGTCGATGTAGTCGCGATCGAGCCAGCCTTCGCGGATCAGCACATGGGCCAACCCCAGGGCCAGCGCGCCATCAGTGCCCGGCAGCAGCGCGATGTGCTGGTGGCACTTCTCGGCCGTGTCCGAGCGGTACGGATCGACGGCGATCAATTTCGCGCCCTTGCGCTTGGCCTGCTGCACGAAGCTCCACAGGTGGAGATTGGAGGCGATGGCATTGGTGCCCCACAGGATGATCAGCTTCGCATCGGCAAACGCCTCCATCGCCGGCCCTGTACGTGTTCCGAGCGTGTACGAAAGCGCCTCGGCGCCGGCGGTGGCGCAGATCGTGCGGTCGAGGAAACTGGCGCCGAGCTTGTGGAAGAAACGGCTGGCCATCGCCTCGGACTGCACCAACCCCATCGTGCCGGCGTAGCTGTACGGCACGATCCGCTGCGGATCGACCGCGGCGATCCTCTGCAGCCGCGCCGCGATCTCATCGAGCGCCTGTTCCCACGACACGCGGGCGAATCGGCCCGCCCCCTTTTTGCCGACACGCTTGAGCGGGTGCAGCAGTCGTTCGGGGTGATAGGTGCGCTCCAGGTAGCGGCTGACTTTGGTGCACAGCACGCCGCGCGTGGTTGGGTGCTCCGGATCGCCGGCGATGCTGACCGCTACCCGCTTGCCGGCCCGCTGCTCGACAGTGACCAGCATTGCACAGGTGTCGGGGCAATCGTGCGGACAGGCAGCCCGCACGAGTTCATTGGCATCTGCGCGCGTAGCCATCACCATGTCAAATCCCGCTCAGGCTGCCATCGGCGGCGCTGCATCGACGATGCGCCCGAAGAATTGCTCGCAGGCCGCAATCTGTTCATAGGTGATGAACTCGTCCGGCTTGTGCGCCTGGGCGATCGAGCCCGGGCCGAGCACCACCGTCGGAATGCCGATGCCGGCGAACATGCCCGCCTCGGTGGCGAAGCTCACCGCGCCGGTGCCCAGGTGCTGTGTGCGGGCCAGTTGCTGCGCCCACTTGACCACCGGCGCATCGGCGGCGATCAGGAACGCCGGCAGGTCCAGTCCCATCTCGAAGGCGATGTCGGCCTCCGGCGCGACCGCCTTCATTTCCGGCAGCAACGCCTGCGCATGCTCGATGATTTGCCTGCTCATCGCGTCGTGCGGCGTGGCCGGAATGTTGCGCATCTCGAAGAAGAACTCGCAGTCGCGCGGAACCACGTTGGTGGCGATGCCGCCGTGGATCACGCCGGTCTGCAGCGTCGAGTGCGGCACTTCGAAGCGCGTGTCCTTTTTTTCTTCGCGCGCCATTCTCGCCGCCAGCGCGCGGATGAAACCGATCACCTGCGCCGCGTATTCGATGGCATTGACCGCGGTGGGCGTCAGCGACGAATGCGCCTCGCGGCCGCGCACGCGGCAGCAGTAATCGCGCTTGCCCTTGTGCGCGACGATCGCCTGCATGTCGGTCGGTTCGCCGATCACGCAGCCCGCCGGCCGGATGCCGCGCTCGGCCAGATCGGCCACCAGTCCGCGCACGCCGAGGAACGTCGTTTCCTCATCGAAGGTCAGCGACAGGTGCACCGGCAGCCGCGCCTGCGCGGCGAGGAACTTCGGCGCCCAGGCCAGCGCGATGGCAATGAACCCCTTCATGTCGGCGGTGCCGCGGCCGTGGATCCGTCCATCGCGATGCTCCGCCTTGAACGGATCGGTCGCCCAGTCCTGACCGTCGACCGGCACGGTGTCGGTGTGGCCGGACAGCACGACGCCGCGCGTCTTGGCCGCCGCCACGTCTTCAGCCAGCGTGCAGAACAGGTTGGCCTTCTTCTGTTCGCGGTCATAGACCAGATGCGGCTGCAGACCCAGCGCAGCCAGGTGATCGCGGGCCAGTTCGATGACGCCCAGGTTCGAGTCGCGACTGACCGTCGGAATGCCGATCAATCGGTCGATCATTTCCAGCGCCGCAGCCGAGGGCTGGGCGAGGTTGCCGTCGTTGGGCTTGTTCATGCGGACCACCTCCCGTTGGGGCATCACCGCATTCTACGAACTCGGCTTAGCGGTCGGCGCAACGGGCGTAACTCGCCGACGTGAAGCGGATGCGAAAGCCTTGTGACAGGCGGTCCTAGCGTTGCACGTCGATCGCCTTGCGGATATGTACTAAGGCGCGACGAAGTTCATCACCACCTCGTAGACGCGGCCACGTTCGCCTGGCGGAAAGGTCCAGGTCATCAACGCCGCGCGCGCCGGCCGCTCGAAGACTCGGTTGGTGGCGTCGGCCGAGGGGAACTCGACGCGCTCGACGCTGCCATTGGCGGCAATGATTGCGCGCGCGCGGATGCTGCCGCGCGTGATTCCCTGCCGCACGGCTTCGCGCGGGTAGATCGCCGGCACGCGCTCGATGGGCGTCAACGTGCTGTTCGACGCCAGCACCATTCGGGTTCCATCGGCATCCGGCGCCACGGGGGCGAAATCGCGCGCCCATGACGGCACTTCCGGTGCCGCCGGCGCAGCCGGCGGGGGTGTTTGCACCACCGGCGCCGCAACGGTAGACGCCCTCGCGGGTGGAACTTCACTCGGAGCGGGCGGGGCAACTGGAGCAGATGCCTCAGCCATCACCGGCGTCGGTGCAGTCGGCGGTGCAGCAACAGTTTCGCGCTGCGCTGGTCGCTCGACCGCTTTCGCCGCCACCGTGCGCGGGTCCGCCGCAACGGATCGTTCAATGGATTTGGTGCTCTCGGGCGGCGGCGCGGCGCGAGGTGTCGTTTCCGCTGGCGCCGCCGTTCGCACCGAGGATGGCGGAGCGGCGACAGGGCTGGGCGCCGCGGCAGTCGCGACCAATGTCGGCGGCGGCGCGGCGACGGTCCGCTGGGCAACCGGCGGTGCTGCAGCCACCGTCTGCGCTTGCGCAGGTGCAGGCGGCACTGCAGCCGCAGCTGCCGGCCGCTGGACGGTTTCGGGCGCGCGCAGTTCAGCGCCAGGAGCGGCGGGCTGGACCAGCGGTCGCGGCTGCATCACCGCCGCGGTGGGCTGCGTGGCTACCGGCGATGGTTGCATGAAATAGCCGACAGCGACGCCGACGGCCCCGACCGCGATCAGCCCCAGCCAGAGTGCCGCGCCACTGCCACGCCGCACCGGCTGCGGTTGGGCCGGCGCGGGGCGCGCCGCGGAACGCTCGGTGCGCGGCCGAGCCGGCACGTCGGAAAACGTCGGACGCGTTACGGCCGGCATCACCGTGGTCGGACGCGTGATCGGCTGCAGCCAACCTTGTTCGAGTTCGACCAGACCCTGGCCGAGCAGATGTCCAGCATCACGCGCCACTCGGTCCGCGTGCAGGGTCGGCTCGGCGGCAACGACGTCATACAGCGAACGCTTGCCGTCGATCAACGTCAGCAGCTTGCGCTGCGGCAGGCTGAGTCCGGCTTGCGGATGCCGCAGTTCCTCGCGGCCTTTCCGACTCAAAGCCAGCACTACAGCATTCTGCAGCCCTGAGGCTCCAATGTCCGTATCTGCTGCTCCCATCGCTCTCTCCGTGCATTCGGCGCGCACTCGATGGGAGCGCGCGCACGCGCGAACTTTGCGCTATGCCGCGCATCGTGAGACGCCCGCCGATGCCATATCCACCCTAACCCCTTTGGACGACGCATGTGAGTGCTTCCGCACGGTCGCACTCTCGACCCTGCGGGCATGCCTGGCAACACAACAAGGAGCGGTTCCGTGCAGGCCATGCCCGCAGTGACCCCCTCGGTCTCGGCCGGACAGAGCGAACTCCGATGTCCGTGATCACTTGCATCAGCGATCTTCGCGGGCGGGCGACGCGGGGAGCGAAGTGGGCCTCCTCTTATCGATAAAGATCATCACTAGGGAAGTCGGCCACACGAGGTAGTTGTGCGGTCGCACGAAGATCCAGGACCTCGACCGCAGCATCTCGCTTTCCGGTGCTTACCCAAGCCAGCGCGCGCGCTGCAGGGTCTTTGCGCGGGATGAGCCACAGCCTAGATAGCCGCAAGTAGCATCGGCACTTTGCTGCTGCGGATGCCGTCATGAACCTGATCGATCGCATCGTCCAGTTTCGCGCCGAGATCCAGTCGATCCGGCGTGACATCCACGCGCATCCGGAGCTCTGCTATGAGGAGCACCGCACCAGTGATCGCGTCGCCAGCCTGCTTGCCGACTGGGGCATTGAGGTGCACCGCGGTCTGGGCGCAACCGGTGTGGTCGGCGTGCTGCGCAATGGCACGAGCAAGCGCGCGATCGGCCTGCGCGCCGACATGGACGCGCTGCCGATCCAGGAGAGCAACCGGTTCGAACACGCCTCGACGCATGCCGGCAAGATGCACGCCTGCGGCCACGACGGCCACACGTCGATGCTGCTCGGCGCCGCAAAGTACCTCGCCGAAACGCGGCCCTTTGACGGCACTGTGAACTTCATCTTCCAGCCGGCCGAAGAAGGCGGCGCTGGCGCGCAGAAGATGATTGACGACGGCCTGTTCGACAGATTCCACTGCGACGCGGTCTTCGGCATGCACAACTGGCCGGGGCTCAAGGTCGGCCAGTTCGCCACCACGCCGGGACCAATGATGGCCTCCGGCAATCGCTTCGAGATCATCGTGACCGGCAAGGGCGCGCACGCGGCGATGCCGCATCTGGGTGTGGATCCGGTATTCGTCGCCGTGCAGATCGTGCAGGGCCTGCAGGGCATCGTCACCCGCAACAAGAAGCCGATCGACTCCGCAGTGCTGTCGGTCACCATCATCAAAGCCGGCGACGCGGTCAACGTCGTTCCGGACACCGCCCTCATCAGCGGCG
>JBFINI010000099.1:0-9505 GCA_041611275.1 Burkholderiaceae bacterium | reverse complement strand
TCACGTCGCCGTCGCCGAGATGGTGATCGAAAAGGCCAAGCGCCTGACCGAGCACGGCCGCGACGTCGTCATTCTGCTCGATTCGATCACCCGGCTCGGGCGGGCCTACAACACCGTGGTGCCGAGCTCGGGCAAGGTGCTGACCGGCGGTGTCGACGCCAACGCCCTGCAGCGGCCGAAGCGTTTCTTCGGCGCTGCGCGCAACATCGAGGAAGGCGGCTCACTGACCATCATCGCCACCGCATTGATCGACACCGGCTCGCGGATGGACGACGTGATCTACGAGGAGTTCAAGGGCACCGGCAACATGGAAATCCACATGGAGCGCCGGCTGGCCGAAAAACGCGTTTATCCGGCGCTGAATGTCAACCGCTCGGGCACCCGCAAGGAAGAACTGCTGCTGAAGCCGGACATCCTGCAAAAGGTCTGGATCCTGCGCAAACTACTGTATGGCATGGACGAGATCGAGGCGATGGAGTTCCTGCTTGACAAGATCCGGCAGACCAAGAGCAATGCCGAGTTCTTCGAGATGATGCGGCGAGGCGGGTAGCGGCGGCGCGGCGCCCGATAGACTTGACCGCGCCGCAGCTGCGGTTTGCCCGCGCGGTGCGAATCGCGGATAATTCTGGGCTTTCCCGATCGGCACGTGATCCGGCGCTCCGGCATCCCGCCCCTTGGCGACGAACAATTCCGGCGCAGTGACAGGATCGGCGACCCACTGCAGAGGTACAGATGAAATCCGGCATCCACCCCGAATACCGCGAAGTCGTTTTCCAGGACATCTCCAACGACTTCAAGTTCGTGACCCGCTCGACGGTCATGCCGAAGGACAAGATCAAGTGGACTGACGGCAAGGAATACCCGCTGTACAAGCTTGAGACGACTTCCGAGTCGCATCCCTTTTACACGGGCGCGCAGACGCGTGTTGTCGAAACGGGCCGGGTCGAGAAGTTCCGGCAGAAGTTCGCGGCCAAGACCGAGCAGGTCAATGCCGCCGCTGCGGCGGCCGCGGCGGAAGCCACTGAGGCGAAGAAGCGCCGGCGCTGATCGCCGCTCGACGCCACGCGTATGGCAAAGGGCAGCACAGGCTGCCCTTTTTTTCGCCCTCGCTGTGCAGCGCCGCCGGGGGCGCCAGCGTCGATTGGCGCAACGCCCTAACATCCCGGTCAAACCCTGCCATGGTCTTCGACGAGCGACCCTCTCCGGCCCGCGTCAGCGCAGCGGCGGCAGCCAAACTGCCGCGTGCTGTCCTGCTGGCGCTGCTCGTCGCCTACATCGCCAGCGGGCTGTTCGGTCGAGATCCCTGGCAGGAAGACGACGCTACCGGCTTCGGCATCATGTGGAGCCTGGCGCACGGCCCCGGCGACTGGCTGCTGCCGAACGTCGCCGGCGAACTCGTCACGGCCGACGGGCCACTGGCCTTCTGGGTCGGCGCGGCATTTATCGCGGCTCTCGGCCACCTGATCGGTGATGTCGCTGCCGCCCGGCTGCCGGTGATGCTGTGGTTCTTCCTCGCCACCGGCGCGCTGTGGTATGCGACGCTACGTCTGGCCCGGCGCGAAGAAGCACAGCCCGTGGCGTTTGCCTTTGGTGGTGAAGCCAGCTCACGCGACTACGGCCGAATGCTGGCTGACGTGGCCGTACTGCTGTTGCTCGGCACGATCGGTCCGATCGTCAGCCTGCACGAAACGACCAGCGAGCCGGCCGCGTTTGCGTTGTCTTGCGCAGCGATCTACGGCCTGGTGCTTTCGCTCGAACGACCTTACGTCGGCGCGCTGACGGCGGGATTGTCGCTCGGTCTGTTGCTGCTGGCGCGCGGCGCGCAACCGGCGTTGTGGCTGTCGCTCGCAGCGCTGCCGCTGGTGGCCGGCACGATGCGGCCACGGCTGCGCCTGCAGGCAGCGGTACTGATGTTCGTAATCAGCGTGGCCGTGCCCGCTGGCTGGCTGCTCGCGGTCTTGGCCAGTCACGGCGAAACCGGCAGCGCCTATCTGTCGGCGTGGTTCGCGGGTGGACTGCAGGGGTTCGGTTGGCCATCGGCCGACAGCCTGCTGTGGTTGCTGCGCGCCCTGCCCTGGTACACGTGGCCGCTATGGCCGTTGGCGGCATGGGCACTTTACGCGTGGCGGCACGGCGTCGGCCGACCGCACATTGCAATGCCGGCAGTGCTGCTGGTTGCCGGATTCACTGGCTTGTTGTCGACACCGTCGCCGAGTGCAGCCGATGTCGTCTTCATCGTTGCGCCACTGGTGCTGCTGGCGGCCTTCGGAGTGGTTTCGCTGCGCCGCGCGGCAGAGAACACGATTGACTGGTTCGCGATCACGGCCTTCTGCCTTTCTTCGCTGGCCCTATGGGCATATTTCGTGGCGATGCACGCCGGCGTTCCGCCGAAGATGAACACCTCGGTCCTGCGGCTGACGGCCGGTTTCGTGCCGCCGCTTCATTGGCCAGAGGTGGCCATTGCGGCGGCGGCGACCGGCTTGTGGCTGGCGCTGGTGATCTGGCGCGTGCGCCAGTCAGCAACCGCGATGTGGCGCGGGCCAATGCTCGCGGCGACCGGACTGGTCGCGCTGTGGGTTGGGTTTTCGGCGCTATTTCTAAGCGCTGTCGACCATCGGCGCTCGTTTGCCCTGCCAGCGCAGCAAGTGGCCGCCGAGATCGCGCGAGTCGGTCGCACCGATGCCTGTGTGCTTGCTCATCAACTGCGCCTGTCGCACCGCGCAGTATTCGCCTACCACGGCAACATCCGCTTCGCACGCGACGGAGACTTTGATTGTCTGTTTGCGCTGCATCGCGATCTGGCCGATTCGTTGCTCGACGACAGCGCTCCCCCCGGTCGCTGGACCGAGATCTGGTCCGGCAATCGCCCAGGACGCACCGACGAAGTGATCCGCCTGTATCAACGGCAGGTTGATTGATCGGTCGTGGCGCTCTGCTGCCAAGTACGGTTGCATCGGCCGCGGCACCCAGTGGCGTCCGTGGCGGCGTCACCTAAACTGTCGGCTGCTGCACACCCTTGAGCGAGCCAAGGCCCGCCGCGCTGACCCATGGACCAGAACGAACGCCCCGCCCCTGCACCGGCCACACGGACCAGCCGTCCCCGCCTGCGACTGCGCAATCTGCGGCGCGATGACTACCCGCAGGTCGCAACGATGATGGGCAAGATCTACACCGGCATCAAAGGCGAATTCGGCGGCTCGCTGCCGCGGGCCAAGTTCGATTCGATGCTGGCCCGCTTCCCGGAAGGGCAGATCGGGATCGAGGATCGCGGCAAGCTGATCGCCGCGGCGTTCTCGTTGATTGTCACCTATGACCGCTACGGCGACCGCCACACCTACTCGCAGATCACCGGCGACGCCTACTTCACCACGCACGACCCCCATGGCGATGTGCTCTACGGCGCCGACGTATTTGTCGACCCGGATCACCGCTCGTTGCGTCTCGGCCGTCGTCTTTATGACGCCCGCAAGGATATCTGCCGCAAATTCAACCTGCGCGCGATCA
Source organism: Burkholderiaceae bacterium (assembly GCA_041611275.1). Taxonomy (GTDB): domain Bacteria; phylum Pseudomonadota; class Gammaproteobacteria; order Burkholderiales; family Burkholderiaceae_F; genus JADJWR01. The sequence continues at coordinate 6,001 of JBFINI010000099.1, read as the reverse complement.
TCGCCGGCGGCCGCATCCCCGGTTACCACTCGCACGCGGACAAGCTGACACCGGGCCAGTACGTCGATCAGGTCAGGCGCAAGAAACTGCACGATCCGATCCTGTCGTTTCAGCTCGCCAACGACTTTCACGTGCGGCGGATCATTCGCGACTACCTGCATGGTGACGTCGAATCTAAGGGGTTCGCAACGTTGATCGAGTGGGAGAATCTTTCCTACGATCCGCGCCCGGCGCCGGTCGTCGGCGCAGCCAAGACCACCGTGCGCATCGGCTCGGTGCAATGGCAGATGCGCAATGTGCATTCGGTCGACGAACTGCTCGGTCAGGTTGAGTTCTTCGTCGATGCTGTCAGCGACTACAAGGCGGATTTCGTCGTACTGCCCGAGCTGTTCAACGTGGCGCTGATGAACCTGGTCGACCAGACGCATGCCGCCGAGGCGATGCGCGCCATTTCCCAGTTCACGCCACAGATCGTCACCGCGCTCGGCGAGATGGCACTGAAGTACAACATCAACATTATCGGCGGCAGCCTGCCGGTCCTCGAGGGTGAGGGCCTATTTAACGTTGCCTATCTGTTCCGTCGCGACGGCACGGTGGGAACGCAGCGCAAGCTGCACATCACGCCGACCGAAAAGCGCCTGTGGTCGCTTGACGGCGGCAATCGCCTCGCCACCTTCGAGACCGATGCCGGCATCATCGGCATCCTGATCTGCTACGACGTCGAGTTTCCGGAACTGCCGCGCATGCTGGCCGAACGCGGCATGCAGATCCTGTTCGTGCCGTTCTGGACCGAAACCAAGAACGGCTATCAGCGGGTACGCCATTGCGCGCAGGCGCGGGCGATCGAAAACGAGTGCTACGTGGTATTGAGCGGCAGCGTCGGCAACCTGCCCAAGGTCGACAATGTCAACGTGCACTATTCGCAGATCGCGATTCTTGCGCCTTCGGATTTTCCTTTCCCGCACGACTCGGTGATAGCCGAAAGCACACCGAATACCGAGACGATGCTGATCGCCGACGTCGACCTGACAAAGCTGAAGGAATTGCGAGACGGGGGCGGCGTGCGCAACTCGCACGATCGCCGGCTCGATCTTTATCGGCTGGACTGGATCGGCCCGGCAACCTCCTGATTGGCGCCAGGCCACTTGCGCTTCTTGACCACGCAACGATGAAAAAAGCCGGGCCAGCGCCCGGCTTTTTCTCGTCGACGCGAGGAACTTCAGCGACCGGCTGCCTGCAGCGCGCGGATACGATCCTCGATCGGCGGATGGCTGGAAAACAAGGCCATCAAACCGCTCGGGCGCCCGTTGATCCCCATGCTTTTGACCTGTTGCGGCAGCTCGCCGGGTTCCATACCGCCGAGCCGCGCGAGCGCATTGATCATCGGCCGCGGCGAACCCATGTAGCTGGCCGCACCGGCGTCGGCGCGGAACTCGCGCTGACGCGAGAACCAGGCGACGATGATCGCAGCAAGGAAGCCAAGCACGATATCGAGCACGATCACGCTGACCCAGTAGCCCATCCCCGGCGCAGAACTCTCGTTCTTAAGGATCATCCGATCGATCACCCAGCCGATCACGCGCGACAGGAAAACGACAAAGGTGTTCATCACGCCCTGGATCAGCGTCATCGTCACCATGTCGCCATTGGCCACGTGCGCCACTTCATGACCGAGAACGGCATCGACCTCGTCCTTGCTCATCGATTGCAGCAGGCCCGTGGACACCGCTACCAGGGCGTTGTTCTTGCGCGCCCCAGTGGCAAAGGCGTTCGGTTCGCCTTCGTAAACCGCCACCTCGGGCATGCTGATGCCGGCTTTCTGCGCGTGCGCCCGGACCGCGTCGACCAGCCACGCTTCCATCGCATTGGACGGCTGCTCGATGACCCTTGCGCCGGTTGACCATTTCGCTACCGGCTTGCTGATCAGCAACGAGATGAAGGAGCCGGCAAAACCGACCACAACGGCAAAGATGGCCAGTGCACCGAGATCGAGCTGCCGCCCGCTCACCCCGGCGAAGTTCACACCGAATACCGCGCTGATGATGTTCAGGAACAGCATCAGCACCACAATGATCGCAAGGTTCGTCACGACGAACAGCGCGATACGTTTCATACAGTCTCCATCAGAGAGTTAAAGGAACGCGCGCAAGTCTACTGATCGCGCGCCATCTACACCATCGAGTTTCATTGCCGCTTTGCTACGGCTGGCCGCATTACAAACGTTTCGTTATCCACCGCCCGACGAATCCGCGTTTTCGACCGGCTAACGCCGCTAGGGTTCAATTTGCGGGCGGAGTCACCCCAGTTCAAGTCCGGCCGACGCTATCCATGGCCAGGCGCCGTCGTCTTTCGGGCGGCTGCCATCTTGCCTGCGTCGCGATCGTTAGAATCTGCGGGTTTTCACGAGTACCCCCCTTCTTCGATGACCTCCGTTTCCGTTGAGCGCGCCAATGCCCGCCCCTTGTCGCCCGTGCCGCGCCTGATTTTCGCCAGCCGCTGGCTGCAGCTGCCACTGTACGTCGGCCTGATCCTCGCGCAGGGTGTGTACGTGTACCACTTCTGGGTCGAACTGGTTCACTTGCTCGGCGCGGCCTTTGGCGACGGTCGCTCGATCACCGATCTGTTCAATACGGTCGGCTATGCGTTGCCGGCAAGCGGTCCGGCGAGACTGAACGAAACCGTGATCATGCTGGTGGTGCTGGGTTTGATCGACGTGGTGATGATCTCCAACCTGCTGATCATGGTGATCGTCGGCGGCTACGAAACCTTCGTTTCGCGGCTGAAGCTCGAAGGCCATCCGGACCAGCCGGAATGGTTGTCGCACGTCAATGCCAGCGTCTTGAAGGTCAAGCTGGCAACGGCGATCATCGGCATCAGCTCGATCCACCTGCTGAAGACCTTCATCAATGCCGCCAATTACGATAACAAGACTCTGATTGCGCAGACGGGAATCCATCTGACTTTCCTGCTCTCGGCAATGGCCATCGCGGCAACCGATCGCATCCTGTTCGGCATTGCGCGACCCGCCGTGGCCAACGGCGGCGAATCGCACTAGGCGGGCACTTTCTGCGCGCAGCAAACCCTACGACTGGCGAGGCAACCATGGCAACCATCAAGCAGGCCGACCTGATCGACAGCATCGCGGCAGCGCTGCAGTTCATCAGCTACTACCATCCGGCCGACTACATCGCCCACCTAGCGCGTGCCTACGAAGGCGAGCAAAGCCCGGCGGCGAAGGACGCGATCGCGCAGATCCTGACCAACTCGAAGATGTGCGCCGAGGGCCATCGGCCGATATGCCAGGACACCGGCATCGTCAACGTGTTTCTCAAGGTCGGCATGGATGTGCGCTGGGACGGCTTCACCGGTTCGCTGGAGGATGCCGTCAACGAAGGCGTGCGGCGCGGGTATCTCGACGGCGACAACGTGCTGCGCGCCTCGGTCGTCGATCCGCCAGAGTTCGGCCGCAAGAACACCAAGGACAACACGCCGGCAGTCATCAACGTGCAGATCATTCCGGGCAACACCGTCGAGGTGTCGGTCGCGGCCAAGGGCGGCGGCTCGGAGAACAAGAGCAAGTTCGTCATGCTCAACCCATCAGACTCGATCGTCGACTGGGTGCTGAAGACGGTGCCGACGATGGGCGCCGGCTGGTGCCCGCCCGGAATGCTCGGCATCGGCATCGGCGGCACCGCCGAGAAGGCGATGACGATGGCCAAGGAAGCACTCATGGACGACATCGACATGTACGACCTGCTCGCCCGCGGCCCGAAGACCGATGTCGAAAAACTGCGCGTCGAACTGCACGAGAAGGTCAACGCACTGGGCATCGGTGCGCAGGGACTGGGCGGGCTGACCACCGTGCTCGATGTGAAGATCAAGATGTACCCGACGCACGCGGCCAGCAAGCCGGTGGCGATGATCCCCAACTGCGCCGCCACCCGGCATGCGCACTTCGTGCTCGACGGCAGCGGCCCGGCGTATCTGGAGCCGCCGGCGCTTGACCTGTGGCCGAAGGTGCAGTGGGCGCCCGATTACGAGAAGAGCAAGCGGGTGAACCTCGATACGCTGAGCAAGGCCGAGGTGGCCTCGTGGAAACCGGGCGATACGCTGCTGCTGTCCGGCAAGATGCTCACCGGCCGCGACGCCGCGCACAAGCGCATCCAGGACATGCTGGCCAAGGGCGAGAAGCTGCCGGTCGACTTCACCAATCGTGTCATCTATTACGTCGGTCCGGTCGACCCCGTGCGCGACGAGGTCGTCGGCCCGGCCGGCCCCACCACCGCCACGCGGATGGACAAGTTCACCGAGATGATGCTGGCGCAGACGGGGCTGATCTCGATGATCGGCAAGGCCGAGCGCGGGCCGGTGGCAATCGAGGCGATCAAGAAGCACAAGAGCGCCTACCTGATGGCCGTCGGCGGCGCAGCGTATCTGGTCGCCAAGGCGATCAAAGCGGCCAAGGTGGTCGCCTTCGGCGACCTTGGCATGGAAGCGATCTACGAGTTCGACGTCAAGGACATGCCGGTGACGGTTGCGGTGGCGAGCGACGGCACCTCGGTGCACCAGACCGGACCGCGCGACTGGCAAGGCAAGATCGGCAAGATTCCGGTGGCGGCGGCGTAACCCGTCAGCGATCGTTGCGACCCACCGATTGGGCGGATCAGGCCGGGAATACGCCGGTAGACAGGTAGCGGTCGCCGCGGTCGCAGGCAATGAATACGATCGTCGCCTTCTCGACTTCGGCGGCGATGCGCAGGGCAATCGCACAGGCACCACCGGAGGATATGCCGCAGAAGATGCCTTCCTCTGCAGCCAGTCGACGCGCCATTGCCTCGGCTTCAGCCTGCGTGACGGACTCGGTGCGGTCGACGCGCTCGGCATCGTAGATCTTCGGCAAATACGCTTGCGGCCACTTGCGGATGCCCGGGATCTGCGAGCCGTCAGCCGGCTGCGCGCCGATGATGGCGATGCGCGGGTCGCGCTCCTTCATGAAGCGCGATACGCCCATGATCGTGCCGGTAGTGCCCATGCTGCTGACGAAGTGGGTGACTCCCCCGTTCGTGTCGCGCCAGATCTCCGGCCCGGTCGTTTCGAAATGGATGCGCGGGTTGTCGGGGTTGGCGAACTGGTCGAGCACCTTGCCCTCGCCCTTCGCCTGCATTTCCGTAGCAAGGTCGCGCGCGTACTCCATGCCGCCCCTGGCCGCCGGCGTCAGGATCAGTTCGGCACCGTAAGCGGTCATGCTGGCACGCCGCTCCGCGGATAGATTGTCCGGCATCACGAGCCGCATCCGGTAGCCTCTCATTGCCGCAATCATCGCCAGCGCAATGCCGGTGTTGCCGCTGGTGGCCTCGATGAGGCGATCGCCCGGCTGGATCTCGCCACGTTCCTCGGCGCGCACGATCATCGAGTAGGCCGGCCGATCCTTGACCGAGCCGCCCGGGTTGTTGCCTTCAAGCTTGGCGAGCAGCACGTTGCCACGCGCATCATTGTCGGCAGCGTCAATGCGCTGCAGTCGCACGAGCGGCGTATTGCCGATGGTGGCGTCGATCGCCCGGTAGGTCATTGGCGTGATTCGCGTGCGGTCGGCAGCGGCTTGCCGCCGACCGTCATTCCTTGCCGAGCCAGTTGCTCGGCGCGCTTGCCGCGCAGGCCCGCTACCCGCGCGGCGAGATCGTTCCAGTCGGCGAAGGGCCGCTCGCCGCGCTCGCGCAGGATGCGCTCGACCGTGACGACGCCAAGCCCCGCTAACTGCTCGAGCTGAGCCCGGCTGGCGGTATTGACCTCGAGCGCGAAGGCGACGGCGGGCACCAGACCGATCAGCAAGGTCACGATCTTCATCCTGCGCCTACGGAGCGTTCAGTTCTTCGATGCGCCGCGGCGGGTAACTGTCCCAGCTGCTACATCCCGGACATTGCCAGTGAAACTCGCGCGCACGAAACCCGCACTTGCTGCAGCGATAGCGCGCCAGCTTGCGCGCCTGTGCCTGGATCAGCGT
>JBFINI010000098.1:0-9584 GCA_041611275.1 Burkholderiaceae bacterium | reverse complement strand
GCGTCGTCTACATGGGTGCCGAAGACATGGTTCGCCAGCGGCTCAACGTCGAGCGGATGCGACTGCTCGGTGCCGGGGTGGCCGAGGTCGACGCCGGCAGCCGCACCCTCAAAGATGCCATCAACGAGGCCCTGCGCGACTGGGTCACCAACGTGCGCGACACCCACTACGTCCTCGGGTCGGTGCTCGGACCCGACCCCTACCCGCGGATGGTGCGCGACTTCCAGCGCGTGATCGGCGACGAGTGCCTGCAGCAGATGCCCGAGATGATCGGCCGTGCCGGCGCCCAGCCCGATGCGGTGATCGCCTGCGTCGGCGGCGGCAGCAATGCGATGGGCATCTTCTACGACTACATCCCTGACGAGCGGGTCAGCCTGATCGGCGTCGAGGCAGCGGGAGAAGGCCTGACCACGATGAAGCATGCGGCCAGCCTGCAGCGTGGTTCGCCCGGCGTATTGCATGGCAATCGCACCTACCTGCTGCAGGACGAGAACGGCCAGATCACCGAGACGCACTCGATCTCGGCAGGACTCGATTATCCCGGCGTCGGCCCCGAACACGCCTGGCTGAAGGATTCCGGCCGCGCCCAATACGTCGGCGCGACCGATGCCGAGGCGCTGGCCGCCTTTCATGATTGCTGTCGCATCGAAGGCATCATTCCGGCCCTCGAGACGAGCCACGCGCTGGCGCACGCGGCCAAGCTGGCGCCAACCATGCCGAAGGAGCAGATTCTTCTGGTGAATCTTTCCGGTCGCGGTGACAAGGATCTGCATATCGTTGCCGAGGCGAGCGGCCTGGAGTTCTACTGCCGCGCTTCGTGCCGGCAGGCGTCGCTCGCCTTCAAGAAGGCTGGCTGATGTCGCGCATCGCCGCGCGTTTTTCCCAACTCGCCCTGCAGGGGCGCAAGGGCTTGATTCCCTATATTGCGGCGGGCGACCCGTCGCCTGAACTGACGGTGCCGTTGATGCAGGCCCTGGCGCAGGCCGGCGCCGACGTGATCGAACTTGGGGTGCCGTTTTCCGACCCAATGGCTGACGGCCCGGTGATCCAGCGGGCGACCGAGCGGGCGATCGGCAAGGGCGTTGGCCTGAAGCAGACGCTTGAGTTCGTTGGCACGTTTCGGCGAGCTGATCAGAAGACGCCGGTCGTGCTGATGGGCTACGCCAACCCGATCGAACGCATCGGTCGCGACAAGTTTGCGCGACTCGCCGCGGAAGCGGGCGTCGATGGGGTACTGGTCGTCGATTATCCGCCGGAGGAGTGCGAAGACTTCGCGGCGACAATGAAGGCGAACGAGATTGACCCGATCTTCCTGCTCGCACCCACCTCGACCGACGAGCGCATCGCGCGGGTCGCGAAAGTGGCCAGCGGTTATCTGTACTACGTGAGCCTGAAAGGCATCACTGGCGCTGGCCATCTCGATGTCGCGGCGGTCGCCGCGCGCATTCCGGTGATCAAGGCACAGGCCAAGATTCCGGTCGGGGTCGGGTTCGGCATTCGCGATGCGGCCAGCGCAAAGGCGGTCGCTCGTGTCGCCGACGCCGTGGTTGTCGGCAGCCGCATCATTGAGCTGATGGAACAAGCGCCGCCCGGTAAGGCGGTGCAAGCGGCAAGTGCCCTGGTTACCGAACTGCGGCGCGCGATTGACGACGCCTCGCCGCGGACGAAAGTGGCATGAGTCGATACGGCAAGGACTTTTGCAGGGAAATGGCGCGCAGCGCGAAGGGCACACGATGAGCTGGCTCGAAAAACTGCTGCCGCCGCGCATCAAGCAGGGTGGCTCACGCAAGGTCGTACCGGAGGGCCTGTGGACCAAGTGCCCGGGCTGCGAGGCGGTGCTGTACAGCGCTGAACTGGAACGGACGATCAACGTCTGCCCGAAGTGCTCGCATCACCTGCGCATCGGCGCCCGCCCCCGGCTCGATGCCCTGCTCGACGCTGAGGGACGCTACGAAATCGGCCAGGAAGTGCTGCCGACCGACGCGCTGAAGTTCAAGGACAGCCGCAAGTATCCGGAACGCCTGCAGGAGGCGATGACCGCGACCGGCGAGACCGACGCGCTGGTGGTAATGGGCGGCTCGATCCGCGCCTTGCCGGTGGTGGTCGCCTGTTTCGAGTTCGGCTTCATGGGCGGTTCGATGGGCTCGGTGGTCGGCGAACGCTTCGTGCGCGGCGTGCAGACCGCGCTCGAGCAGAAGCTGCCGTTCGTGTGCTTTACCTCCACCGGCGGTGCGCGGATGCAGGAGGGCCTTCTGTCGTTGATGCAGATGGCCAAGACGACGGCGATGATCACGCGCCTGGCCGACGCCAGGTTGCCGTTTGTTTCGGTACTGACTGATCCGACCATGGGCGGGGTCTCGGCGAGTTTTGCTTTTCTAGGCGATGTGGTGATCGCCGAGCCGAAGGCGCTGATCGGTTTTGCCGGGCCACGGGTGATCGAGCAGACGGTGCGCGAAAAGCTGCCCGAAGGTTTTCAGCGCGCCGAGTTCCTGCTCGCCAAGGGCGCGATCGACATGATCGTCGACCGGCGTGCCTTGCGTGACGAACTTGCCAGGTTGCTGGCACTGATGTTGCGCCAGCCGGTGGAGGCGCTGTCCTGATCGCTGTTCTGCGTTGTGCTCGCCCCGTCGCCGGCCAGCGCAGAGGCAGCGGAGTTCGCACTTGACGCTCGATGACTGGCTGGCACGCATCGAGCGGCTGCATCACCGGCCGATCGACTTGTCGCTCGACCGCGTGCGCGCCGTTGCCGGGCGCTTGGCCATTGAATTCGAATGTCCGGTGTTCGTGGTCGGTGGCACCAACGGCAAAGGATCGACCTGCGCCATGCTCGAATCGATGCTGCGCGCCGCCGGCTACCGCGTCGGGATGTACACCTCGCCGCATTTGCTGCGCTTTAACGAACGGGCTCGCGTCGCTGGCCAGGCGGCAAGCGACGAGGCGCTGATTGAACACTTCGAAACCGTCGAGACAGCGCGCGGTGATCGATCGTTGACCTACTTCGAGTTCACCACGCTGGCGATCCTGCGGCTTTTCATGCGCGAAAAGCTCGATGCCGCAGTGCTCGAAGTCGGACTGGGCGGCCGGCTCGATGCCGTCAACATCGTCGATGCCGACTGTGCGATTGTCACTTCGATCGACATCGACCATGTCGACTATCTCGGACCGACGCGCGACCACATCGGCTTTGAAAAGGCGCACATCTTCCGGCGCGGCCGGCCCGGCGTCTGCGCCGACCCGCAGCCGCCGCAACGACTGCTCGAAGTCGCTGGCGCCATCGGCACCGATCTCTGGCGCTTCGGACACGACTTCAACTACCAGGGTGACCGGCAGCAGTGGGCTTACGGTGGCCGCCAGCAGCGCCGCAGCGGACTGCCCTATCCGGCGCTGCGCGGCGCCAATCAGTTGCTCAACGCCGCTGGCGCCTTGGCTGCGCTGGAGGCGATCGGCGCGCGCCTGCCGGTGAGCCAGCAGGCGGTTCGACAAGGGCTGCTGAACATCGATATCGCCGGACGTTTTCAGATTTTGCCCGGCCGGCCAGCGGTGATCCTCGACGTTGCACATAATCCGCACGCAGTGGCCGTGCTGGCGCAGAATCTCGACAACATGGGGTTCTATCCGCAGACCCACGCGGTGTTCGGCATGCTGCGTGACAAGGATGTCGCCGGCGCGATCGACAAGGTCGCCGACAAAATCGATCACTGGTACCTGGGCAGCACGCCGGGTCCGCGCGGCCTGTCCTCGGCTGAGATGGCCGACGCGTTGCGGCAGCGGCGGCCGGAGGCAAGGACGCAGATCTTCGACGACATCACCGCCGCGTTTGATGCGGCGCAAGCGTCGGCGGCCGCCGACGATAGAATCGTCGTTTTTGGAAGCTTTCTCACTGTGGCCGAGGCAATGCGAGCGCAGCAGCGCCATGGTTCAGGACTTAGCTAGCACGATGGGCTGGGCTTTCTGGCGGCGAAATGAAGGTGCATCTGGCGAAGATTCGCCAGGTGCCAGCGAGCGTGACAGCGAGACCGATCCGGCGGCCGAACTGCGTGTTCGCACGCGGCGTCGCCTGATCGGCGCTGCGGCGCTGTTGCTGGCTGCGGTGTTCGTCGTGCCGATGTTCCTCGACTCAACGCCGCGACCAGTGTCCGACACGATCAAGATCACCACCAGCGGCGAAGTGCAGCCGGTCAAGCCGGCGCCGACGGCTGCGGCGCCGCCGGAAACGGCCGCCGCGCCGGTCGTTGCGAAAGCCGAGGCGGTGCCGGATGCCGCTAAGGTTGATCCGGCACCGACTGTGGCCAAGGTTGAAGCGGCGCCGGCCGAGCCGGCCGTCAAGGCCGTAGTGCAGGCGCCTGCGCCAGCGCCGACGCGCACGACAGCTGAAGGCGAAAAATTCGCCCTGCAAGTCGCGGCGCTGTCAAGCGTCGGCGCGGCGAACCAGCTTGTCGCCCGACTGAAGAAGGCCGGCTTCGTCGCCTATGTCGAACCGATCAAGACCGCTGAAGGCCCGCGGCATCGCGTTCGCATCGGACCGTTTGCAAACCGCGACGATGCGCAGAAGGCCGGCGAGAAACTGCGCGCTGCGGGTTTTGCCGCCGCGGTCGTGGGCGCCTGACCGAATGAATCCGCTCGACTGGGTGTTGCTTGCAGTGATCGGCATTTCGATGCTGCTCGGCGTCTGGCGCGGCTTCATGCGCGAAGTCCTGTCGCTGGCCGGCTGGATCGGCGGTATCTGGCTGGCCTATCTCTTCGCCGCCGACCTCAGCGTGCTCGTGCCGTTCGCCAGCGAGTGGCCGTTGGCGCGTACTGCAATCGTCGCCGTGCTGATCGTGGTTGTCTGCGTGTTTGCGGCAGCGCTGATCGGATGGCTGCTGCGTGAACTCATGAAGGCGGTGCGGCTGTCGGCGGCGGATCGCGCGCTCGGCGGCCTGTTCGGTCTGGCGCGCGGTGCGCTGATCATCGGGCTCGTGGTCTTCCTGGTGCGCGACACAGCGATCTATCGCGAGCCGGTATGGCGCGAATCGCTGATGCTGCCGCGCATCGAGGCAGCGCTCGCCTACGCGCTGAGCCAGTTTCCGGAAACCGCAGGGCGCGGGCGGCGCGCTTAGGAGCTTGGCATGTGCGGCATCGTCGGAGTCACCGGAACGTCGCCTGTCAATCAGGTGCTGTACGACGCGCTGCAGCTGCTACAGCACCGCGGCCAGGATGCGGCCGGCATCGCCACTGCCAACGGCCGGACCTTCCACATGTACAAGGGCAACGGCCTGGCCCGCGACGTGTTCCGCACGCGCAACATGCGTTCGCTGCCTGGATTGTCGGGAATTGCCCAGGTCCGTTATCCGACACAGGGCTCGGCCACCAATTCGGAAGAGGCACAGCCGTTTTACGTCAACGCACCGTTTGGCATCGTGCTGGCCCATAACGGCAACCTGACCAACTGGGAAAAGCTGAAAGACGAGCTGTTCCGCGTCGATCGTCGCCACATCAATACCAACTCCGATTCCGAAGTGCTGTTGAACGTGCTGGCGCACGAGCTGCAGCAGGCCAGCGACGGGTTATTGCTCGATTCGGCCGCGATTTTCCACGCCGTGGCGGCCGTGCACCGGCGGGTTCGCGGTTCATATGCCGTGGTCGCCGAGATTGCCGGCTATGGCCTGCTCGGCTTTCGGGATCCTTATGGTATCCGGCCGCTGTGTTTTGGCGTCAACGAGACCGATGCCGGCCCTGAATACATGATCGCCTCCGAATCGGTAGCGCTCGAGGGTCTGGGTTTTCGTCTGGTGCGCGATGTCGCGCCGGGCGAGGCGATCTTCGTAGCCGAGGACGGCCGCTTCTACAACAGGCAGTGCGCCGAGCAGCCGAGCCTGAACCCGTGCATCTTCGAGTATGTGTATCTGGCGCGACCGGATTCGCTGATCGACGGTGTCTCGGTCTATGGCGCACGGCTGCGGCTTGGCGAGTATCTGGCCGAACGCGTGCGCGAATCGATACCGGACGGTGGCATCGACGTGGTCATGCCGATCCCGGATTCGAGCCGGCCGGCGGCACTCGAACTGGCGCGCAAGCTGGGTCTGGACTATCGCGAGGGGTTCATCAAGAACCGCTACATTGGCCGAACGTTCATCATGCCGGGCCAGGCGGTGCGCGCGAAGTCGGTCCGGCAGAAGCTGAACACCGTGGGCGTGGAATTCAAGGGCCGCAACGTGCTGCTGGTCGATGATTCGATCGTTCGCGGTACGACCATCCGCGAGATCGTGCAGATGGCGCGCGATGCCGGTGCACGCAGGGTCATGGTTGCCTCGGCGGCGCCGCCGGTGCGCTTTCCAAATGTCTACGGCATCGACATGCCGACCCGCGCCGAACTGATCGCCCATTCGCGTGGCGACGACGAAATCCGCCGCGAGATCGGTGCCGATGCCCTGATCTACCAGCGGCTGGATGACATGAAGCAAGCGGTGCGCGACTGCAACCCGGCGCTGACGCGTTTCGAGTCGTCATGCTTCGACGGCGAGTACATCACGGGGGATGTCACGCCCGCCTATCTGGACCGCGTCGAACGGGCGCGTGAGCAGCCGCAGCTCGAGGACGACATCGGCCGCTCGCAGCTGTCGCTGGCCATTGAATCGTCCGATTGATGATGGGCGGCAGCGTGTAGTATTCAATCCTCGGCGCCGATTTGAGTTCAGCTTGCGGGCGCTTAACAAATACGGCTAAAGCGAGCGAATCTGCAAACCCGCTCGGCCAAGCCGTGCGGGTTTTTTCTTTATGAGCCTCGACCGACCTGATTTCGATACACGCGCCGTGCGCGCCGGCACGCTGCGCAGCGACTTCAATGAGCACTCCGAAGCGCTGTTCCTGACTTCGAGTTTCGTCTTCGACAGCGCGGCGCAGGCGGCAGCGCGCTTTTCCGGCGAGGACGAAGGCTTCGTCTATTCGCGCTTTGCCAACCCCACCGTGCGCATGTTCGAGCAGCGACTGGCGGCCCTGGAAGGCGGTGAAGACTGCCTGGCCACGAGTTCCGGCATGGCCGCCATACTGGCCACCTGCCTGGCCACGTTGCGGACCGGCGATCACGTACTGTGCGGGGCGAGCGTGTTCGGCGCGACAACACAACTGTTTTCGACGCTGCTCGCGCGCTTCGGCGTCGAAGTGACCTACGTTCGCGGCGCCGACGCGAAAGCCTGGCGCGGCGCCCTGCGGCCCAATACACGCTTGATGTACTGCGAATCGCCGAGTAATCCGGTAATGGAACTTGTCGATCTCGAGGCGTTCGCTGCCGCTGGGCGGGCGGCTGGCGCACTGACCGTGGTCGACAACTGTATCTGCACGCCGGCGTTGCAGCGGCCGCTCGATTTTGGCGTCGACCTGGTGATCCATTCGGCCACCAAGTCGATCGATGGCCAGGGACGAGTCCTTGGCGGCGCCGTGGTCGGGCGGCGCGATTTCGTTCGCGACACGCTCTTGCCGGTGTTGCGCACGGCCGGGCCCAGCTTGTCGCCATTCAATGCCTGGGTATTGCTCAAGGGATTGGAAACGTTGAGCCTGCGTCTGCGGGCGCAGTCCGCGACCGCCGCTGAAGTGGCGCGCTTTCTGGAGTCGCACCCGATGGTGGCGCGCGTGTACTACCCGGGTCTCGACAGTCATCCGCAGCATGCGCTGGCCTTGCGCCAGCAGCAGGCGGCTGGCGCGGTGCTGTCCTTCGATTTGAAGGGGGTGCCGGAGAGCTTGCGTCAACGGGCCTGGCGCACGATCGACGCCACTCGGCTGATGTCGATCACCGCCAATCTCGGAGACACAAGAACGACGATCACGCACCCGGCCAGTACAACGCACAGCCGGTTGTCGCCGCAGCAGCGACAGGAAGCCGGAATCGGCGAAGGCATGATCCGGATCGCGGTTGGTCTCGAATCGTTGGGTGATCTGCGCGATGACCTCGACCAGGCGCTGTCGCAGCCCGTTTGAACCCCGAATCCGACCGGCCAGCGCCCGCTTACGTACAAGCGCTAGGCTTCTGAGCCCGGGCGACCACGGTCCGTCTTGCCTTCTTTGGCCCATACGATATCTTTGCCACCGTATGATGCGTCGGTGGCAGGTTGCCGTCGCTTTACGGGCAAAGATGGTCCTCTGATCAGCGCAGTTTCAATTTTCACCTCATGGCCAACGTTCCGGACACCATCACCCTCGGCGAACTATGCGCCAAGGCCGCCCAGGCACTGGCCCGCGCTGGGCTCGATCGGCGCATCGATATTTATCGCGAGATCGAGATCGACGATCCCGCCGTTCGCCTGATGCTTGGCCGGCAGCATCGCCTGCGAGTGCGGGTGAAGATCACTGCCAGCAGCCTACTGTTCGAATCCAATACCGACCAGCAGCGGGCGGCACAGACCGATGAACTGGACACGAGCGGTGTCGATTCAGTCATCGGCTCGCTTAATCCGGCCACGACACAGCGCTGAGCACCGGCCAGCGCCCCTCCTTGGGCTCGAAGTAACTCAGGTTGCCGTAGCTGCCGGCTGAGTTGAGATTGGGGCTGCAGCCCTCGGGCTGCCCTGCGACACCTCGCGGCACAAGGGCAAGAAAGGCGATTGGAGGGACGGGATCGGGCAGGTCCGTGCTACTTGCGTCCACGCGGCGAGGCTGACTGTCTCCCGGCGCTAAAGCCGGCCGGAGGACGGCCGATACAACAGGCGGTTCCTTAGCCTGGACGGCCCGATGACTTTCTTGCGCGCAGCAACGCTGGCGGTCATGCTTGCCGCGCAGGTGCCTTCGCCTCGGGCGAGCGTCGTCGACGGGCTGCAATGGCTCTGTTGGCTTGGTACTCAGCCCGACAATGTTCTGCGCTGCCGCCTCGAAGATGATCCCGCGCTCGATCTTGATTTCGGTGCGCCTTCACAGGCGTCATCGAACGTCGCGGCGCCCACCGAGCCATTCGACAACGTGCAGATGCGGCAGGCGCTGTTTGCGCCCGGCGCGACACCCAATGTCGCACGGCTCGTGCGCGAACAGCCGGCGCATTACGCGGGGGTAATCTGGACGATTCCGCTATACGGCCCGCCGATCGATGACCATCGCGTACGTGAACTCGCGCAGTCGGTGCTATGCGGGGCGTCGCAACGCTGCGAGACGCATTTCGGCAACGCGCTGTCGGCGCGGCACGCGGCGGCTCGCTGAAGCGCCCGCTCTCGACGGCCCGAACCGGGAGGCCCGATTGCCGATGCCCGAAATCCGCTGGAGCCGTCTGGCAGCCGTTCTCGGTAACGCGTCACTGTTCAGGCAGGGTCACCGGCCAAGGTTGTCACGCGCAGGTACGTTTGATTGAAGGCACTGCAAGCGCGGTGCAAGTTCGCTGGGCGGCGGTTACGGGCCCGCACCAGCCGACGTGTCAATCGGTGGTTGACAGGAGCGGGCGGCGCAGCCTGCGACAGGATTGCTCAAACACCATGCCTTCAGCGAACGCCTTGCTCTGCCGTGCGGACGGGTGAGTCCGCGCGCGGCCCCCACGCGCGTTCGACATAGGCGGCAACCGCGGCGACTTCGCGTGCCGGCATGACATCCTTCCACGCCGGCATCGATGTTCCGGGCAGGCCGTCGCG
>JBFINI010000097.1:0-9599 GCA_041611275.1 Burkholderiaceae bacterium | reverse complement strand
GCTGCCACCGCGCGCGCCGATTCGCGAAGTTATTGTCAGTTCGGCCGGAGACTTCGGCGCAACCCGCATCACAGCGACCGACTTCGACGGCGCCGATCTAGGCGCCACCGTGCGCTACGGTGAATTACTGGTGGCATTGGCGGAGGCGACCGCGGAAATGCGCAGCGTCGAAATGCTGCGGCCGATTGCCGCGCGCGACGTGCAGCAGCGTCCGGATCGGGTCGAAGTCGAGCTCGCTGATGGCCGCATGCTCACGGCCGATCTTGCCGTGCATGCGGAGGGGATGCCCTCGAAGCAGGATGACGAGGTGAAGGTCGGTGCCTGGGCGCTGCTGGCCGACGTCAGGCTGCGGCCGATGCGCGAGAACACGGCCGCGACGGCTTACGAGCGCTTCACCCGCGACGGACCGCTGGCGCTGCTGCCCACCGTACAGGCGATCGGCGGTGGCGACGGGCACAGCCTTTCGCTCGTCTGGTGCATGAACGAGAGCCACGCGCGTCGCCGTGAAAAGCTGGGCGACACGGCGCTCATTTCCGAACTGCAGTCGTACCTGGGTGCACGGATCGGCACCGTCACCGCGGTCGGGCCGCGGCGCTCGGCGCCGCTGCCGCAGCGCGTGCGTGAGCAGGTCCATGCACATCGCCTGGTGGCGCTGGGCAATGCAGCGCAAACCCTGCATCCGGTAGCCGGCCAGGGATTCAACCTCGGCGTGCGCGACTGCGCCACCCTCGCCGACGAGCTCGTCGCCGGGGCCGATGCAACATCGGCGCTTGCCCGCTATGCGGCGCGCCGACGCACCGACCGCGCCGCGATCGCCCTGTTGACCGACAGTCTGCCGGCGATCTTCGCCAGTCGCTTTACGCCGCTGGCGATCGCGCGCGGGCTCGGCCTGGCGCTGCTTGATGCAACGCCCGCGCTGCGCCGCGAATTCGCCCATCTGCTGATGTTTGGCGTACGTGTTTAGCGCGAGGTAGACGAGCGTGAAGCGTCCGAACCACGCAACGCGCGTTCGCGGCGCTGACGGCGGCCCGACCTTGGCTACAATTCTCAGTCTTCCGCTGACCCTTCCCGAATCCAACTATGCGCCTCGGCTCGCATGAGCTGAACCATCGCGTTTTCGTCGCGCCGATGGCAGGGGTCACCGATCGGCCGTTTCGCCGCCTATGCCGGCGACTCGGTGCCGGCTACGCGGTCGCCGAAATGGCGGCGTCGAATCCGCGTCTTTGGGCGAGCGAGAAGACCATGCGCCGGCTGAACCACGATGGCGAACGCGCGCCGGTCGCCGTTCAACTGGCCGGGGCCGAGCCACAGATGCTTGCCGATGCAGCACGCTTCAACGTCGATCGCGGTGCGCAGATCATCGACATCAACATGGGCTGCCCGGCGCGCAAGGTGTGCAGCGTGGCCGCGGGCTCGGCACTGCTGAAGGATGAAGCGCTGGTTGCACGCATCCTGGAGGCCGTCGTCGCCGCCGTCAATGTGCCGGTGACGCTCAAATTTCGCACTGGTTGGGCGCCGGAGTACCGCAATGCGATCGCCGTTGCCCGGCTGGCGCAGGACGCCGGCGTGCGCATGTTGACGCTGCACGGCCGCACCCGCGCTTGCGGCTTCGGCGGCGCCGCCGAGTACGAGACGATCGCCGCGGTCAAGCAGGCGGTGACGATTCCGGTGGTGGCCAACGGCGATATCGATTCGCCCGCAAAGGCGCGCGACGTTCTTGCCGCCACCGGCGCCGATGCGGTGATGATCGGCCGTGCCGCGCAGGGGCGACCGTGGATCTTCCGTGAGATCGAGCATTTCCTCAGCACCGGCGAGCATCTGCCGCCGCCGACCGTGACCGAGATCCGGCCCCTGCTGCAGGAACACCTTGACGAACACTATGGCTTCTACGGCGCCGCCCTCGGCGTACGGACGGCCCGCAAGCACATCATCTGGTACACGCGGCGCCTGGTTGGCGGCGAGCAATTCTGTGAGCGCATGAACCGCATCGACGAAGCGTCGGCGCAGGCGACGGCGGTCGACGAGTTCCTGCAGGAACACGGCAGCCGGTTCGACCGGCTGCGCGAGCGATCCGATACGTTGCACTAAGCCGATGATCAGCGCAAATCCGCTGCGCGATGCGACTCGCAGCTTGAATCTAGCCACGGGCTGGAACGCGCGCGCAGCAGCCGCGGCAATTCCGGGGCGGTTCGCGCACTTGCGCCGGACAGGACAGGTCAATAACAAGGAGAGCGAACATGAGGCCACACAGTCCGCCACAAGGCGGCAGGCGAATCGGCAACGGCGAGGATCGGCCGGCGGTTGCGCCGGCTCCCAGCGCCAACGGCTCGACCAGCGGGGAGTCGATCGAGGAATGCGTGCTGCGCAGCCTGAATGAGTATTTCGACAACCTGAACGGCGCCAAGCCGCATCCCTTGCAAGAGCTGGTGCTGCAGGCGGTGGAGCGGCCGCTGCTGAAATTCGCGATGGAAAAAGCCAGTGGCAACCAGTCGGCGGCGGCTGAACTGCTGGGCATCAACCGCAATACGCTGCGCAAGAAGCTGACGGACCATCGTCTTTGAAGAAGATGTCAATTGCAGCGGACTGCACGCAGGTCGACCGCAGCGTGCGGCGGGCCCGCGGTCGGCGATGACGTGATGAAGCAGGCACTGATCAGTGTTTCCGACAAGACCGGGATCGCCGAGCTGGCGCAGGGCTTGGCCGAACTCGGCTTTCGCATCCTGTCCACCGGCGGCACCGCCAAACTTCTGGCCGACAGCGGCCTAGCCGTCATCGAAGTCGCCGATTACACCGGCTTTCCGGAGATCCTCGACGGTCGCGTCAAGACGCTGAATCCACGCGTGCACGCGGGGCTGCTGGCGCGCCGCGACCTGCCCGAGCACATGGCGGCGCTGACCCAGCACGGCATCGATCCGATCGACATCCTGTGCGTGAACCTGTATCCGTTCGAGCAGACGGTGGCACGGCCGGAGTGCACCTTTGACGATGCGATCGAGAACATCGACATCGGTGGCCCGGCCATGCTGCGGGCGGCAGCGAAGAATCACGGCTCGGTCGCCGTCATCGTCGACCCGGCCGATTATCCGGCGGTGCTCGAGGAACTGCGCACGCACGGTCGCGTCGGCTCGGCGATGCGTTTCGAGCTAGCCAAGAAAGTATTCGCGCACACTGCGCGCTACGATGGCGCCATCAGCAACTACCTGTCGTCGCTTGACGACCGACAGCGCCCGACCGCCTATCCGCAGACGCTGACCCGACAATGGCAGAAGGTGCAGGAGATGCGCTACGGCGAGAATCCGCACCAGAGCGCGGCGTTCTACCGCGAGCGCGCAGTCGGTGGCGGGCTGCTTGCCAGCTACGTGCAACTGCAAGGCAAGGCGCTTTCGTACAACAACATCGCCGATGCCGATGCGGCGTGGGAATGCGTGCGCGCCTTCGAGCTGCCAGCCTGCGTGATCGTCAAGCACGCCAATCCCTGCGGCGTGGCAATCGCCACCGATGTCGCCACAGCCTATGGCAAGGCTTTCAAGACTGATCCGACCTCCGCCTTCGGCGGCATCATCGCCTTCAATCGTGCCGTTGACGCCAACTGCGCGCAGGCGGTTGCCGGCCAGTTTGTCGAGGTCGTACTGGCGCCGGCCTTCGATAGCGGCGCCCGCGACGTTTTCGCGGCCAAGCAGAACGTGCGCCTGCTGACGGTAGCGCCGGGCAGCGCCCACAACGATCTCGACTTCAAACGCGTCGGCGGCGGGTTGCTTGTGCAATCGGCCGACACGGCGACACTGACGCCGAATGAAATGAAACCGGTCACGCGTCGCAAGCCGACGACGGAACAGGTCGAGGATCTGCTGTTCGCCTGGCGGGTGGCCAAACACGTCAAGTCCAACACCATCGTTTTCGCTGCCGGCGGCACGACCCTCGGTGTGGGCGCGGGGCAGATGAGCCGCATTGATTCGGCGCGCATCGCTTCGATCAAAGCCAGGGAGGCCGGCCTGTCTCTGGCCGGCTCGGCGGCCGCCTCCGATGCCTTTTTTCCCTTCCGCGATGGACTCGATGTCGTCGTCGATGCCGGCGCGACCTGTGTGATCCAGCCGGGGGGCAGCATGCGCGACGAGGAAGTGATCGCCGCCGCCGACGAGCGCGACATCGCGATGGTGTTCACCGGCGTTCGTCACTTCCGGCACTGAATACAAATCGTCGGAGGCAACGGCGCACGTGGCAGAATCCGCGCGTGGTCACGTCTGCTCGCATCCTCGGCATTGATCCCGGTCTGAACCGCACCGGCTGGGGCGTGATCGAATCCTCCGCCGGGCAGCTTCGCTGCGTCGATGCGGGCGTGATTCGCGTGCCGGCCGGCGAATTGCCGCTGCGCCTGGCGGCGATCCTCGACGAGTTGCGCGTAGTGATCATTGCCACCCGGCCGGTGCGCGCCAGCGTCGAAAAGGTCTTCGTCAATGTGAATCCGCAGGCCACGCTGCTGCTCGGCCAGGCGCGAGGCGCGGCGATCTGCGCCGCGGTCACTGCCGGCTTGCCCGTGCGGGAGCACACCGCACTGCAGGTCAAGCAGGCCGTGGTCGGTTACGGCAAGGCGAGCAAGGAGCAGGTACAAATGATGGTGCAGCGGCTGCTCGGTCTTGCCGAGTTGCCGCCCGCCGATGCTGCCGACGCGCTGGCCTGCGCGGTGTGCGACCTGCATGCCGATCGGCTGGCCAGCGCCACCGGCGCGTTGCTATCGGCGAGCGCGCGCAACCGTCGCTCACGCACTGCCTGGCGGCAGCGCGGTGCCCGACTGCTCGGTTGAGCACCCGTACCCGATGATCGGCCGCATTGCCGGCACGCTGCTGGAAAAGAACCCGCCGGCCGTGCTCGTCGAAGCGGGTGGCGTTGGCTACGAGATCGATGTACCAATGAGCACCTTTTACAACCTGCCGGCACTGGGCGAGCGCGTGACGCTGCTGACCCATCTGGCGGTGCGCGAAGATGCGCATCAGCTTTATGGTTTCCTGACGGCGCCCGAACGGCAGGCGTTTCGCGAACTGATCCGCATCTCCGGCGTCGGCAGCCGCACGGCGCTGGCCGTGCTGTCGGGAATGAACGTCAACGAACTGGCACAGGCGGTCGCCTTGCAGGAAAGCGGGCGGCTGACCAAGGTTCCGGGCATCGGCAAGAAGACCGCCGAGCGGCTGCTGCTCGAACTGAAGGGCAAGCTCGGCGACGCGCTTGAAGGTGCGGCGGCGGGCGCCGCGCCAAGGGCCGGCAGCGAATCCGACGTGCTGCGCGCATTGCTGGCGCTCGGCTACTCGGAGAAGGAGGCCGCCGCGGCGGTTCGGCAGTTGCCGGCGGGCACCGGCGTTGCCGACGGCATCCGCTTGTCGCTGAAATCGCTGGCCAAGGCGTCATGATCGATTTACGACGGATCACCGCATGACTGCCCCGACGCGCCTGCTCTCCACCGAGGCCGCCTCGCCGAATGAGGAATCGGTCGAGCGCGCGTTGCGGCCGCAGCGACTGACCGAGTATGTCGGTCAGGCAAAGATCCGCGAGCAACTGGAGATCTTCGTCACGGCCGCGCGCAATCGCGGCGAAGCGCTCGATCACCTGCTGCTGTTCGGGCCGCCGGGTCTGGGCAAGACCACGCTGGCACACATCGTTGCCCACGAGATGGGGGTGAACCTGCGTGCAACCAGTGGTCCCGTGCTGGAACGGCCCGGTGATCTCGCCGCATTGCTGACCAATCTCGAGAAGAACGATGTGCTGTTCATCGACGAGATCCATCGGCTCAGCCCGGTGGTCGAGGAGATCCTTTACCCGGCACTCGAGGATTTTCAGATTGACATCATGATCGGCGAGGGGCCGGCGGCCCGTTCGATCAAGCTCGAATTGCCGCCCTTCACACTGGTCGGCGCAACCACCCGCGCCGGCATGCTGACCAATCCGCTGCGCGACCGCTTCGGCATCGTTGCGCGGCTGGAGTTCTACAGCGACGACGAGCTGGCGGCGATCGTCAGCCGCTCGGCCGGCCTGCTCAAGGCGCGCCTGGACGCCGAGGGCGCGCGCGAGATCGCGCGCCGCTCGCGCGGCACCCCGCGGATTGCCAATCGCCTGCTGCGCCGGGTGCGCGACTACGCCGAAGTGCGCGAGCAGGGTGCGATCGACCACAGGATTGCCGACCGCGCGCTGGCCATGCTGGAAGTCGACACGCGCGGCCTCGATGTGATGGACCGCAAGCTGCTGTTTGCGGTCATCGATCGCTTCGGCGGCGGCCCGGTTGGAATCGACAATCTCGCCGCGGCGATCGGGGAAGAACGCGACACCCTCGAAGATGTGGTCGAACCGTTTCTGATCCAGCAGGGGCTACTGCAGCGTACGCCGCGCGGCCGCGTCGCGGCGCCGCTTGCCTACGCCCATTTCGGCCGCATCGCACCGGCCAGTGGCGGCACGGACGCCCTGTTTTAGCCACATCGCATCCACGCCGCGATCCGGCCCGCGGTCCAAGATCGGCCGTTGGACGCAGAAAAGCCGCCTTCGGGCGGTGCCCAGCAGCCTTCCTTCGCATCCCGTATTGCCGGGAAGAACCGATTCATCCACCATCGACGTCAGGGAAATTTGCGCTGAGGAGAGCAACGTGGCCGAAGCCGGTGCCGGAAGAACCGACGACCCCAAAGCGCAGCGCGGGCAGCAGCCGATTGCTCTGGACGCGGAAACGATCCAGTGGATGAGCAGCCTGCCGCAGCATCTGCGTCCGACCGAAATGGCGACGCGCTTTCCGCATATTGCCAACAAGCTCGCATCGAACTGGAGGTCGCCCGAGGTCTGCCGCGACTATTTCGACGAAGTCCTGCTCGATCGGCGCGGCGACCGACAAGGGCTACCCGAGCGTGTGGCGATCGAACTGGCAGCCCTCAAGAACCACTTCGAGAGCGCAGTCTTTCCAACGCAGCAAACGGTCTGGGACGAGATCGTTAGTCGCAAACACGCCTGAAGCACAGGGTGCACAGCCGAAGATGAGCACGCGGCCCGCCGGGGCCAGCGGCCACACTTGCCGTTGCCGCCACTGTGCCGCCTGCGGCAGCATCGGCGCAAAGCGAAAGCGACGGATCTCCTTTGGCCACGCGGCCGGCCGGAGTTTTCGTCGTGTCGCCACACCGCAGCTCGCGCCCATCCTCGTGCACGACGTCTCCGACCTAGCTAAACTCGCGCGTTTTGCAAACCGCCATTGAGGAGGGGCCATGGATTACGCGCGTCAACAGCGCAATCCATCGAGGCATCTGGTTGGTATCGGCGGGGTCGTACTGTTCCATGCGCTGCTGGTCTACGGTCTGGTCAGCGGACTGGCACGCAAGGTCGTCGAGGTCGTCAAGGGACCGATCGAAGTAAAGGTCATTGAAGAGGTCGCCAAGGCTCCACCTCCGCCACCGGAAATCGTCCCGCCGCCACCGAAGCTCGCCGCACCGCCGCCGCCGTTCATTCCGCCGCCTGAGATCACGATCGCGCCGCCGCCCGCGCCGCCGCCGGTGATCACGCAGGTGACGCAGGTTGCGCCGCCGGCGCCAGTCGCACCGGTGATCCAGCCGCCGCCACCGGTGGCGGTCGCGCCCCCGCCCCCGGCACCGCCGCCGGCCGGGCCCAAAAGCGCGAGGGTCGTGTGCCCGAACTATGTTCAGGTGATGTCGTCGATCAGCTACCCGCGCGATGCGCTTCTTGATGGCATCGAGGGCGAGGTCGTCATCGAATTCACCGTCACCGGCAAGGGTGACATTAAGAACGTCGACATCAAGTCATCGACGAACCGGATTTTCAACCGCCCGGCGCTGTCCGCCGTGCAGTCAGGACTGACCTGCCAGGGACAAGGACAGGACGTCCGCGTACAGGCACCGATCAGTTTTAAGATCCGCTGATTTTTTCGTGAGGCAGCTCACAAGGCTTTCGCACAACACTGCGCCTACGGGCGCGACCTGTTAACTCACAAGCCCCACAAGGAGAGTTTCCGATGATTCGCGTTATTCGCCGCCGGGCGGCCAGTCTTGCTGTGATGCTGGCCGCATTCCTCGTCTTCGCGCCGGTGCCGGCGAGCGCCCAGCAGGAGGCCGCGAAAGCGCCGGGCGCTGAAGCACCCGCCCAGGCCGCACCCGCCGCCGCAGCTCCAGCGCCCGCTGTTGGGGTCACGCCGACGATCACCAAGGAAGTCATCGATAACCCGTACGGGCTGGAAGCCATGTGGCGCCAGGGCGATTGGGTGTCGAAAGGCACGCTCATCGTTCTGGTGATCATGTCGATGGGCAGCTGGTACATCATCTTCGTCAAGCTGTGGGAGCAGTCGAAACTCGGCCGCGAAGGGCGCGCGATGGGCCAGGGTTTCTGGAAAGCCAACTCCATCAAAGATGGCGCCGCCAGCCTGAAGGCCAGCAGTGCCTACCGCTACATCGCCGAGACCGGGCTCGAGGCCAACCAGCACCACGAAGGCGCGCTGACCGAGAACATCGACCTGAATACCTGGGTGACCATGTCGGTGCAACGATCAGTCGACAACATCAACAACCGGCTGCAGGATGGCCTGGCGTTCCTGGCCACTGTCGGTTCGACGGCGCCGTTCGTAGGGCTGTTCGGCACGGTCTGGGGTATCTATCACGCCTTGACGGCGATCGGCATCGCCGGCCAGGCGTCAATCGACAAGGTCGCCGGCCCGGTCGGCGAGGCGCTGATCATGACCGCGCTCGGCCTCGCCGTCGCGGTGCCGGCTGTGATGGGCTACAACTGGCTGGTCCGGCGCAACAAAGTGCTGATGGAAACGGTGCGCGCCTTCGGCGCCGACGTTCATGCGGTGCTGCTCGGCAAGCGAGCCGAGCCGGCAGCCGCAAAGACCGTCGCGGCGCCGGCGCGCTGAAGCTCGCGGGGGAGAATCGCCATGGCGATGAGTGTCGGCCCGGCCGAGAACGGCGAAGACGAAGCAATCTCGGCCATCAACACCACGCCGCTGGTCGACGTGATGCTGGTGCTGCTGATCATCTTCCTGGTCACCATTCCGGTAATCACGCAGTCGATCGCACTGGACCTGCCCAAGGAAAAGAACGTCCCCCGGCAGACCGCGCCAGAGAACATCGAGATCGCGGTGACCAAGGACGGCGACGTCTACTGGGACATGCAGAAGGTGCGCGACAACGATGAGCTGGTCAACCGACTGAAAGAGATCGCCACGCAAGTGCCGCAGCCGGAAGTTCACATCCGCGGCGACCTCGGCGGGCGCTATGAGTTCGTCGGCCGCGTGGTCTTCGCCTGCCAGCGGGCCGGCATCCAGAAAGTGGGCTTCGTCACCGAACCGCCGACCGGACTTGGCAGCTAGTGCCGTGACCACAACGCTCGCTGCCTGCAAACCGTCGCCTGTCGAGCGGGCCGAATCGAGGAGATAGCCATGGCAATGAATGTTGGCCCCAGCACGGGCTCGCAGGAGCCCGACGTGATGATCGACATCAACACCACGCCGCTGATCGACGTGATGCTGGTGCTGCTGGTCATGCTGATTATCACCATTCCGATCCAGTTGCATGCCGTGAACCTGAACATGCCGGTCGGCAACCCGCCGCCGCCGCTCGAACAGCCGG
>JBFINI010000096.1:0-9730 GCA_041611275.1 Burkholderiaceae bacterium | reverse complement strand
TTGCAGGCGCCGGCCAGCGATGCGGCGCCAGCGCCCTCGGCGACATTGTGCGTGGCCGCGAAAAGCAGCCGCATCGCCGCGGCGATTTCGTCGTCGCTGACTTCGATCACGTCGTCGACGTGCGCGAGCATCAGTTCGAGCGCCTCGGCGTCGGGGATGCGGCAGGCGAGTCCGTCGGCCAGTTGCGTCGTCACCGGTGCCTCGACAATGCGACGGGCGCGAAATGACTGCGCGTAGCAGGGCGCCTGGGCTGAGACGACGCCGACGATCGACATCGTCCGGCCCGTCGCCGCGCGTGCGGCGATCGCCGAACAGATGCCCGAGCCCTGGCCGATCGGCACGTAGAGCACATCGAGATCCGGCACTGCCGCGAAAAACTCCATCCAGTAGGTGGCGACACCGCGCACCAGCGCCAAGTCGAAGGCGGGAATGAAGTGCAGCCTGCGTTCTATGGCCACGCGCGCTGCTTCTTCGCGCGCGGCCTGAAAATCGTGGCCGTGCTCGACCAGGGTGACGCCGAGCGCGCGCATCGCCGCGTTCTTCTCGCGCGAGTTGCCGAAGGGCACGTAGATCGTCGCTGCAATGCCGGCGCGGCGCGCCGCGAAGCCGATCGACTGGCCGTGGTTGCCCTTGGTGGCGCCGATTACACCCGGACAGTCGGGATGTTCGCGCCGCAGCGCATCGAAGTAGGTGAGCCCGCCACGCAACTTGAAGCTGCCCGCCGGTGTGTGGTTCTCATGCTTGACCCAGACCTCGGTGCCCAGGTGCTCGGCGAGCAGCGGCCAGGCGTACTGCGGCGTGGCCGGCAGGGCGCCATAAACGATGCGGGCGGCGTTCTCGAGGGCTTGGCGATCGGGCAGGGACATGAGCAGCTCACTGGCGGTGCCTTGCAATGTACCGGACCCACCAGTACAGTACCAGTACAGTTGTTCGGTCAATCGCGGCCACTGGCCTGCGCGTCGAGGCAGCACAGTTGCCGGCGGGAGGCGTTGATGGGCGCGGCGGCGCTGCAATGGGAATTTACCGACAATCCGCGGGCCGATGACCTTGCTGCGGTCGATGCCGGACTGCACCGGCATAACCTCGCCGCAGCGGCTCTCGATGCAGTGCAGCCGCTCGCCTGTTTTGCGCGCGATCATGCAGGCACGGTGGTGGGTGGGCTGCGCGCGCGCCAATGGGGCGCGGCGGTCGAAGTGCAACAGCTGTGGGTCGACGAGATGCATCGCCGGCGGGGCGTCGCCGCGCGGCTGATACGGATGCTCGAGCAGCAGGCGACGGCGCGCGGCGCGCGAGTGATCTACCTCGATACCTTCACGTTCCAGGCGCCCGAGTTCTATCGAAGCCGTGGCTATCAGGTTGCCGCACGCATCGACGGCTTTCCCGATGGCATCGTCAAGTCCTTGCTGACCAAGGCGCTGACCGCGGAGGCCCCCCGGCGATGAGCGACTTGGCCGGAATCGAATCATCAACCTTACCGGGCGCCGTGCCGCGCATCTTGCATGGCACGGAGCGCTCGCTGGCCGAGCAGCTGGCCGGCTGGCTGCGGCTGCGGATCGATGAGCATGCGCTGAAGCCCGGCACGCGGCTGCCGTCGATCCGACGCTTTGCGCAGGAAAAAGGCGTCAGCCGCTCGACAGTGGTCGAAGCCTACGACCGGCTGATCGCAGCCGGCGACGTCGAATCTCGGCGCGGTTCCGGATTTTTTGTGAGGGCACGCCGTTCCCCGCTGGCCGACAAGGCGCATAAGCCGGCGCGCTCATCGGCTGCCCGGCCGCCCATCGATGTCGTCTGGCTGCTGCGCTCGATGCTGCGCCAGTCGCCGGCGACCGATCATCCGGGCGCAGGCTTGCTGCCACCGGCTTGGCTCGATGACGAACTGGTGGCGGCAGCGGTGCGCGCCGTCGGCCGCAGCACCCGCGCCGCGTTGCTCAACTACGGTGTGCCGGAGGGTTATCTGCCGCTGCGGCAACAGCTTTCGCAGCGGCTGGCGCAGGCGGAAATCACCGCGGCGCCGGAGCAGATCGTCACCACGCACGGGGTGACGCACGGCATCGATCTGGTGGCGCGACATTTCATCGCGCCGGGCGACACGGTATTCGTCGAGGATCCGGCCTGGTTCCTCATGTTCGGCCGCTTTGCCGCTTTCGGCGCACGTGTGGTTGGCGTGCCGCGCGGGCTCGACGGGCCGGACACGACCGTGCTTGCGAACCTGCTGACGCGCCACCAGCCGAAGCTTTTTGTCGTTGGCAGCGTGCTGCACAACCCGACCGGCACCTCGATTTCCGCCGCCAACGCGCATCGGCTGCTGAAGCTCGCCGACGAATACCGCTTCACCATCGTCGAAGACGATGTCTACGGCGATCTCTTTCCGGGCCGAGGGCTGCGGCTGGCGAGTCTCGATGAGCTCAAGCGAGTCGTCTACCTTGGGGGTTTTTCGAAGACGCTGGCCGCTAACCTGCGAGTCGGCTATATCGCCGCCGCGAGGGATCTGGCGGCGCAGCTATCCGACCTGAAGATGCTGACCGGACTGACCACACCCGAGCTGACCGAACGCGTGGTCGCGCGCATCCTCGCCGAAGGGCAGTACCGGCGCCATCTCGACCGCGTCCGCAGCAAGCTCGACGCGGCACGCGATCGCACGGCGCGGGCGCTTGAGAAGATGGGCGCCAAACTGTTCGCCGAGCCGGCGGCCGGCATCTTCCTGTGGGCCGACTTCGGTCGCGACACCAATGCGATCGCGACCGAGGCCGCGCAGCACGACATCCTGTGCGCGCCGGGCAGCCTGTTCTCACCGACGCAGCTGCCGAGCACATGGATGCGCATATCGGCGGCGACCTGTCTGAATCCGGCAGCGCTGCGCTTCCTGGCGCAGGCGATCGGCAGGCGTTGATTCGTGCGCGGTCGGCTGCGGGGTGGCGACTAGAATCGCGCCCCTTGTTGCCCGTGCAAGATCACGCGCCTTGTATTCGCAGAACCTGTATCAGCTGATCGGCGGCTTTGCCCGCCGGCATTGGCGCGCTTATGTGCTGTCGGCGCTGATGCTGGTCGGGGTAGCGGTGCTTACCGTGTGGGTGCCGCGGCAGGTCGGCCACATTGTCGATTCACTCGTCGCCGGCCGGCTCAACGGTGGCGCGTTGGCGCGTGAACTGCTCGTGCTGGTTGCGATGGGCGCGGCCATCTACCTGCTGCGCGTTGGCTGGCGACTGCAGTTGTTCGCCGCCGCTTACCGGCTCGGGGTCGAACTGCGCACGCGGCTGTATGCGCGCCTGGCGCTGCAAGGCCCACAGTTCTTCCATCGCAGCCGCACGGGCGACCTGATGGCACGGGCGACCAACGACGTCGACGCGGTAGAGCAGGCGGCGGGCGAGGCGTTCCTGGCCGGTTTCGACGGCACGCTGACACTGGTGCTGGTGGTGGCGATGATGACGCTGGGGGTGGACTGGCGGCTGGCGCTGGTCGCGCTGCTGCCCTTTCCATGCATGGCCTGGAGCTTCTGGGTCATTTCGCGCCACGTGCACGACGCGTGGCGCCAGTCGCTCGACCGGTTCTCCAGGCTCAACGAACACGTGCAGGAGACGATCGCCGGGGTGCGCACGCTGCGCGCGCTCGGGTTGGAGACACGCGCGGGTGCCGAATTCGCGGCACGGACAGGTGCCGCCGCCGACAGCGGATTCGAGGCGCTGAAATGGGAGTCGGCCTACGAGCCGGCGGTAGGGCTGACGTTGTCAGCGGCCACCGTGCTGACAATTGCGGTCGGCGGCTATTTCGTCTGGCAGCAGCAGCTCACCGTCGGCCAGTTGACCGCCTTCACAATGTATCTGGCGCAATTGATCTGGCCGATGTTCGCAATGGGCTGGGTGCTGTCGCTGCTCGAGCGCGGCCGCGCGGCCTGGGGGCGGCTCGACCCCGTGCTGCGCGAGCCGCCGAGCATCGACGATCGCGGCACGCGCAACGAGGTCGCGCCGGGATCGCTGCGCTTCGATGCGGTGACCTTCGCCTATCCCGAGCAGACAACGAGCGCGCTGCAGGACGTGTCGTTCGAACTTCCCGCCGGGCACACCCTCGGCGTGGTCGGCCCGACCGGTGCCGGCAAGTCCACGCTGATCCACCTGCTGCTGCGCCACCACGTGCCGCGCCATGGGCGTATCAGCTGGAGTGGGCCATCGATCGATGAATACCGGCTGGCCGCGTTGCGCGCGGCGATCGCCTGGGTGCCGCAGGAACCATTCCTGTTCTCGGCGTCGATCGCCGAGAACATCGCGCTGCCCCGCGCCCAGGCCACCCGCCCCGAAATCGAGCAGGCGGCGCAACTCGCCGACCTGCACAATGACGTGCGCCGTTTCGCCGACGGCTACGAGACGCTGGTGGGCGAACGCGGGGTGACATTGTCCGGCGGGCAGCGGCAGCGGGTGGCGATCGCCCGGGCGTTGCTGACTGACACGCCGCTGCTGGTGCTCGACGACGCGTTGAGCGCGGTGGACACCGGCACCGAAACGCGCATCCTTGAACACCTGCGCGAGGCGCGCGCCGGCCGCATGGCGATCATCGTCAGTCATCGGCTGTCGGCCGTGGCCGATGCCGACCGGATCATCGTGCTCAAGCAGGGTCAGGTTGTCGAGCGCGGCTCGCACGATGAACTGCTCGCGCTCGGCGGCTGGTACGCGGCGCAGTGGCGCTACCAGCAGCTGGAGGCAAGCCTCGATGCCGCATGAGCGCGGCACCTCGACCGCTGCCCAGGCGCTCGGCTCCCTCGGGGAGGCAGCCGCAGGGCGAAGGAGGCGTCATTAGCGCCGTAGCAGAAGCACCGGCCGACGTGCGGCGCGAGCCGGCACGCTCCGAGCGACGGCAGGCGTTCGGGCTGTTGGCGCGCGCGGCGGCGCCCGACAAGCGCGTCTTGACGCGTGCCACGGCGTGGCTGGCGGCCGCCGGACTGCTCGAAGCGATCGGGCCGATCCTCGGCAAGATCTTCATTGACGACCACCTGCTGCCGCGCGATCTCGACTGGCCGCTGATCGTGCTGCTGCTCGTCGGCATGCTGATCGCCGGCTGTTCGGCGAGCCTGCTGCGCTACTTTCAGCTGGTGCAGCTGGCCGGACTGGCGATGCGCTCGGTGCAGCGTCTGCGCGAGTGGGTCTACGCGCACGTGCTGCGGCTGCCGATGGCGTTCTTCGACCGCGCCATCACCGGCCAGCTGGTGAGCCGAATCACCAACGACACCGAGAAGATCCGCGAGCTGTACCAGCAGGTGCTGTTCGAGGTGCTGCAGGGGCTCACCGTGCTGGCCGGCGCCATCGTCGCCATGGCCTGGCTCGACTGGCGGCTGATGCTGATCGTGCTGATGCTGCTGCCGGCCACGGTGGCGATCATGTGGGCTTATCAGCGCTGGTCGGCGCCGGCGGTGGCGCGTTCGCGCGAGCTGCGCAGCGACATCAATGCGCAGATGGCCGAGAGCATCGCCGGCATGAGCGTGTTGCAGGCCACCGGCGCGGTGTCGCGCTTTGCGTGCCGCTTCGGCGATACCAACGACGGCTACTACCGTTCGCGGCTGGGCGAGCTGCGCGCCAACGCCTGGCTGCTGCGGCCGGCGCTCGACCTGCTGAACGTGCTGTTGATCGTCGCGGTGATCGCTGCTTTCGGCTCGGCGCGGTTCGACGGCCTGCAGATCGGCCTGCTGTACGCGTTCATCAGCTACATCGCCCGCGTGGTCGAGCCGCTGATCCAGATCACGCTGCAGTTCTCGCTGCTGCAGCAGTCGGTGATTGCCGCCGCGCGCGTCAACGCGCTGCTGAAGGAGGGCGGTACGCCGGCAGTGGGGCAGGGCCAGCGAATCACGCAGGGGGAGGTACGGCTGTCGAGCGTCAGCTTCGGCTACGACGCCGGCGAGCCGGTGCTGCACGACCTCAGCCTGGAGGTTCCGGCCGGGCGCTTCTACGGCATCGTCGGGCACACCGGCGCCGGCAAGAGTTCGCTGCTGTCGCTGCTGCTGCGCTTCTATTCGCCGCAGGCCGGGCGCATCGAGATCGACGGCGTGCCGTTGGAGCTGATCGGCGACGAGCAGTTCCGCGCCGACGTCGGCCTGGTGCCGCAGGAGCCGTTCCTGCTCGCCGGCAGCGCGCGCGAGAACATCGCCATGGGCCGCAGCTTGACCGAAGGCGAAATCGAAGCCGCCGCACGAGCGGCGCGCGCGCACGAGTTCATCATGCTGCTGCCGCAAGGTTACGACACGCCCCTCGGCGAAGGCGGCGCGCGGCTGTCGTCCGGACAGAAACAGTTGATCGCGGTGGCGCGAGCGCTGGCCGGCCGCCCGCGCATCCTTTTCCTCGACGAGGCCACTTCGCGCATCGACAGCGAGACCGAGCGGCGCGTTGCAGCGGCGCTGGCCGAACTGCACGGCCAGGTCACGGTGATCGCCATCGCCCACCGATTGTCGACCATCCGCGCCGCCGACCGCATCGTCGTGCTCAATCATGGCCGCATCGCCGAGCAGGGTACGCACGACGAACTGATGGCGATTGCCGGCGGTATCTACCAGCGGCTGTACCTGTTGCAGCAGATCGGCGAGTAGCGCGAGCGATGCTGACCGGCACGCTGTTCGCGCTCGCTGCCGGCGGCCTGTGGGGTCTGGTTTTCATCGTGCCGCTGCTGCTGCCGGAGTATCCGCCGGCGCTGCTGTCGTCGGGCCGCTACGTGGCCTTCGGCCTGATCGCACTGCCGCTCGCCTGGCTCGACCGCGACCGGTTGCGCCAGCTGTCGCGCACCGACTGGATCGAGGCGTTGAAACTTGCCGCCATCGGCAACCTGCTTTACTACCTCTTTCTCGCCGCGGCGATCCAGCGCGCCGGCGCGCCGTTGCCGACCATGATCATCGGCGCGTTGCCGGTGGTGATCGCGATCGTCGCCAACCGCCGCGATGCGCGGCGTGACGGCCGACTGGCGTGGCGACGCTTGCTGCCGTCGCTGGCGCTGATCGCCCTTGGCATCGGACTGGTCAACCACATCGAGCTCGCGCAACTGCCGGCGCCGGCAGGCGGCGATGCGGCGCGCTACCTCGTCGGTGCGCTGCTGGCGATCGGCGCCGTGGCCTGTTGGACCTGGTATCCGATCCGCAACGCTGACTGGCTGCGCGCGCATGCTGACCGCAGCCCGCGCACCTGGGCTACCGCGCAAGGTGTCGCGACGCTGCCGCTGGCCCTGCTCGCTTATCTGGCATTTGCCGGTATCAGTGCGTTGGCGGGAAGCGATGTTCCGCTGCCGCTCGGTCCGCAGCCGTTGCGCTTCGCGCTGCTGATGCTGGCCGTCGGCCTGCTCGCCTCCTGGCTCGGCACGCTGTTCTGGAACGAAGCGAGCCAGCGGCTGCCGACGCGGCTGGCCGGCCAGTTGATCGTCTTCGAGACGCTGGCCGCGCTTGCCTACGCGTTCCTGCTGCGCGGTGCGGTTCCACCGCTGGCCACCCTCTCGGGCATTGTGCTGCTGGTCGCTGGTGTGCTGTGGGCGCTGCGCGCGCGGCCGCTGCCCGCCGAAGCGGCGCCGCACTGACCGGGGCCGCAGGCGTTATCAGCAACCGCGTTGCAGCGGCGGGCTGGGTTACGAAGAACGCTGCAGCGCGCCGCTGCCGATGTACTGAGAAAAACTCTCGCACCAGATGGTGACGGTGTGGAACTTGCCCGGATCGATGCCGGCGGGCAGCGTGTAGTTCTGCGCACCCTCGAAGGCGCGCAGCTTGGCCAGCCGCACTCGCCCGTTGTCGGCCGTGAACGCGTTTTCTTCACCGACCGCGTGTGTGTTCAGGTAGATCCAGTAGTTCGGTCCCGGCCCGGCCTTGAAGTTGCCCTCGAGCCGCAGCACCCAGCCGGCCTCAGTCTTCAGCAGGTTGCCGGTGCCGTTGGCCCAGTGGACCGAATCGCGACCGGGCGCATTTTCGTCGAAGCGAAACGTCGCCGACGGCGCACGGACCGAAGCGGCCAGCGCCGGCGCCGCTTCGGCGGCGGGCGGCGGCGGGAACAGGAAGGGGAAAGCGATCAGCATGCCGAAGGCGCCGGCCGCCGCGCCGAGCAGACCGCCGAGAACGAAGGTGAGCAGAGGCGTGCGCCAGGAAAAAGTCGGCATGAGCTGGACTCCGTCAGTGGTCTGGTTCGCCGGCGGACCGCGGGCGAGAACGGCATTGTGTCGGTCGTGGCCGGGGTTGCTTACAGCATATCGGCGCGGAGCGCTCTGGTCGCGAGCCTTGTCTCTTGAAGGGGCACAATGTGCCCTCATTTGCCGCGCGGTGGGCCAGGGAGCCCGCGACGCGGCATTTCAAATCAAGGAATTCGAAGATGGGCGCACCCAAAGAGACCCTGGGCTTCCAGGCCGAGGTGAAGCAGCTGCTTCACCTGATGATCCACTCGCTGTACTCGAACAAGGAAATCTTCCTGCGCGAGCTGATCAGCAACGCCTCGGATGCCTGCGACAAGCTGCGCTTCGAGGCGATTGCGAAGCCGGAGCTGATGGAAGGCAGTGGCGAGCTGGCGATCCGCGTGTCCTACGACAAGGGCGCCAGGACGATTACGGTGTCCGACAACGGCATCGGCATGAGCCGCGACGAAACGGTGCAGCACCTGGGCACGATCGCCAAGAGCGGCACGCGCGAGTTCTTCGCGCAACTGACCGGCGACCAGCAGAAGGACGCGCAGCTGATCGGCCAGTTCGGCGTCGGTTTCTATTCGAGCTTCATCGTCGCCGATCGTGTCACCGTCATCTCGCGCCGTGCCGGTTCGGACGAGGCGGTCAAATGGGAAAGCGGCGGCGCTGGCGACTTCACGGTCGAGCCGGCCGAGCGTGCCGGCCGCGGCACCGATGTCACCCTGCACCTGAAGGAGGGCGAGGACGAACTGCTGTCGCAGTGGAAGCTCAAGTCGATCCTGACCAAGTACTCCGACCACATTGCCACGCCGATCCGCATGGCCAAGGAGGAATGGGACAAGGACAAGAACGAACATGTGGTCAAGGACGAGGAGGAGACGGTCAACCAGGCCAACGCGCTGTGGGCGCGCGCCAAGAGCGACGTGACCGAGGAGCAGTACAAGCAGTTCTACAAGCACGTCAGCCACGATTTCGGTGAGCCGCTGGCCTGGACGCACAACCGGGTCGAGGGACGGCAGGAGTACATCCAGCTCTTGTACCTGCCGGCGAAGGCGCCGTTCGACCTGTGGGACCGGCAGAGCCGGCACGGCATCAAGCTGTACGTGAAGCGCGTGTTCATCATGGACGACGCCGAGCAACTGATGCCGGTGTACCTGCGCTTCGTGCGCGGGGTGATCGATTCGAGCGACCTGCCGCTGAATGTCAGCCGCGAAATCCTGCAGGAATCGCGCGATGTGAAGGCGATCCGCGAGGGTTCGACCAAGCGCGTGCTCGGCTTGCTCGAAGACCTGGCCGAGAACCGCAAGGACGATTACGCCAAGTTCTGGGCCGAGTTCGGCCAGGTGCTGAAGGAAGGCATCGGCGAGGATCAGGCCAACAAGGAACGGATCGCCAAACTCCTGCGCTTTGCCAGTACACGCAGCGATACGCAGGATATGTCGCTGGCCGATTACGTCGGCCGGATCAAGGACAAGCAGAAGGCCATTTACTACCTGACCGCCGACACGCTCGAGGCGGCGAAGAACAGCCCGCACCTGGAGGTGTTCCGCAAAAAGGACGTCGAGGTGCTGCTGCTGACCGACCGCGTCGACGAATGGATGCTCAGCTT
>JBFINI010000095.1:0-9731 GCA_041611275.1 Burkholderiaceae bacterium | reverse complement strand
CTGGACCGACGACAAACTGGCTGCGCTCAGCAAGGAGCAGCTGCTCAACCTGTTCGAGAATCTGCAGACCCAGCGGCAGTCGGGGCGGGTGATGCCGCAGGCGGCCGACGAGCTCGAACGCCTGATCAGCGCGCGCCTGCCGGCCAGCGCCCGCAAGCGCCT
The DNA here is from genome assembly GCA_041611275.1 of Burkholderiaceae bacterium. GTDB lineage: Bacteria > Pseudomonadota > Gammaproteobacteria > Burkholderiales > Burkholderiaceae_F > JADJWR01. Next base: position 9,569 of record JBFINI010000095.1, on the reverse strand, counting down.
GCGCAGTTCAGCTGAGGAGCCACCGCAAGACGAAGCACTCGCCGAGGACGACGCCCGTCCGCAGGACTGAGCCGTCGGTCACGCCCCTTTTGGCCGCCGCGGCGGCTCAGCAGGTCGCCTGGAAATGCGTGCCGCTCATCAGGTCCTGCGCAAGGTAGTGCTGGCGGAAGGTCTCGAAAGCCTGCGAGTCGGCCGCCTCGGCCGCGAGCTGGGCGCGGCGCGAGTCTCGCGCCTGCCGTTCGTAGCGGGCGGCAACTTCCGGCGCCAGCGGCATTTCCAGCAGCGTTCGCCGATGTCGCTCTGACTGTGCCAGCGCGAAGGCCGGAAACGATTTGCCGTAGTTCAGATCGACTTCCAGCAGCACGCGTGTCGACGGCAGGGCGTCGAAATCCTGCACCCCGCGCACTGCGGCGGCGAGCGCGGCGCGATAGGCCTTGCCGTCGTCAGTGCTTTCGTGCGCGGCATCGAGCGCGGCAGCGATCGGCTCACATTCGTGCAGCAGTCGCAGGCCCCACTCGGCCGGCGCCAGATCCGCCGGCGGCAAGTCACACAGCGCCAGGTCGGCCGACACCTGTTCGGTCGGCCGGGCATCGGCGCGCGTCGGGCCTTCGGCCAGCGGCTTTTCACCGAGACGGTGCAATTGCAGCAACGGATCGCGGCCCCGCTCGGCGATGCGACGCTGGTTACGCGCCATCGCGGCGATCTCCTGCGGCGAATCGGGCGGGCTGTCGGCGAGCAGGCAGTGCAGCAGAAAGATGTCGAGCAGGCGCATCTGCTCAGCACCGATACCAGCTGGGCTGAATGGATCGATGTCGACCAGCCGAACCTCGACGTATTCGACGCCACGCTCGCCGAGCGCACGCAACGGCCGTTCACCGGGCCGGATGCGGCGCTTGGGGCGGATCGTGCCGTAGAACTCGTTCTCGATCTGCAGCAGCGTGGTGGCCAGCTGCTTGTACTTGTCGCCCTCGCGCAGACCGATCGCCTCATAGGCCGCATACGGCTCGTTCAACGCACGATGCAGCGTCTTCGCATAACTGCCGAGGCAGTTGAAGCTGACATTCAGTGCCGCCTGCGCGTCGCTCTGGTAGCCGAGCCGCCCCATGCGCAGCGAGGTGCCATAAGGCGCGAAATAGGTGCCGGTGTCCCAGCCGCACAGGCCGTGGCTGCGGCCCCTGACAAATGAGCTGCACACGGCCGGCGACGCGCCGATCAGCAACAGCAGCAGCCACGAGTGGCGGCGGAAATTGCGGATCAGTGCGAAGTAGGCGTCGTCCTGATACCGCGCTGCCGAGCCACTGGCGCCGTCGACCTGCTGCAGCAGCGGCCAGGTCGCCGTGGGCAGAGAGAAGTTGTAGTGGATGCCGGAGATGGTCTGCATGCGCCGCCCATAGCGGTGGGCGAGCCCCTGCCGGTAAACGGTCTTCAGCCGGCCCATGTTCGAGCGGCCGTATTGCCCAAGCGGAATCTGCTCGTCGGGCGGCAGCTTGCACGGCATGCTGCTGCACCAGATCAGCTCGCTGTCGAGCTGGCGATAAACGATCTGGTGCAGCTCGGTCAGTTCCCGCAGCAGCGCCTCGACGCTGCTGTGCGCGCTGGTGATCAGTTCCAGCTGCGCTTCGCTGAAATCGGTGGTGATGCTCGGATGCGTCATCGGCGAGCCGAGCCCTTGCGGGTGCCCTGTGGTGGCCAGCGCGCCGTCGGGGCGCACGCGCAGCCCTTCTTTTTCGATGCCGCGCAGGATGCCCTTGAGCACTGCGGGCGGCAGCGCTTCCAGCCGATGTTGCAGCTTGCTCAATGCCGTTCTCCCGGTGACGTCGACAGCGGCGCGTCGATGCGTCGGATTGCCGACACTTTAGCGGCTTTGCCGGCAGGCGCGGCGAGCGTGGCCGCGCTGAAAGGCGGGACCTCGATCAGGTCGCGACGCGGGTCATCACAGCCGCATGTACGCGTAGCGCTCCTGCGTCTGCAATCGAGCGATCTCGGCCACGCCAGAGGGCACGAGCCGGGCCTCGGGAATGATCAGCTGCGGGTCGATAGCGCGTCGCGTGAGCGTGTTGCCGCAGACGCGAAACTCGATGCCGCGGGCGCGCAGCTGCGCCACCTTGGCCTCGAACAGCTCGCCGCTTTCCTGGTCACGGGCGCCGGCGAGCAGGAAGTCCACCCCTTTGTTGTGCGCCACCACGATCGCCTTCAAGTTGGTAGCGCTCTCCAGGTGATTGGCGAGGTTGCGCAGCGCACCGGCCGGGTCGGTGCCCTCATTGATGTGATAAACGACCTTCTGCTGCGCGCCCGCGGTGAATTGCTGATAACCGAGCGTCACGAGCACGGTGGCCAGCATCAGCACCAACGCCGCCGGCACGGCCACCCAGACAGGTGAACGGCGCCACCACGGCGGCGCGCACTTTGCCGCCGTGCGCAACTGCTGCGTGATGCGGCTGCGCAGCGCCGCCGGCGCCGGCTGATGGCCAATGCCCGCACTGAGTGCCGCCGCGACGTGGCGAAGCCGCTCGTGGTGCTGCCGGCAGCCGGCGCAGCCGGCCAGATGCTCCTCGTGCGCCAGCGATGCAGTGACATCCAGCTCGCGGTCCACATACGCCTGCGCCAGTTGGCGCGTTCTTGCACAGTCCATCGATCACTCCATGTCGGGCATGCCGCCGAGCGCCTTGGCCAGCAACAGGCGGCCGCGCGCCAGGCGCGACATCACCGTGCCGATCGGCGCATCGGTGACCGACGCGATTTCCTTGTACGACAGCCCGTGCAGCTCGCGCAGCACGAGTGTTTCGCGAAACTCGATTGGCAATGCGGCAACCGCATCCTGCACCCGAGCGGCGTCCTGCCGGGCGATCGCCTCGTCTTCCGTGCTGGGCAGCGGGTCGAACGCACCCGCATGCATGGCCTCGTCGAAAGTCTCGAAGCGATTCGGCGGCAGTTCTTTCTCGAGCATCGAAAAGCAGGTGTTGCGCACGATGGCCAGTGTCCAGGCGCGGCCTTCCTCGCCGCGGAACGAATCGAAGAAGCGGTAGGCGCGCAGGAACGCTTCCTGCACGACCTCCTCGGCGAAAGCCGCATCGCGCGTCAGCCACCGGGCGAGGTCGTAGGCGGCGTCGAGATGCGGAACGATCAGCCGCTCGAAGCGCCGACATTTCTCCTCGTCCGCCAACGGCTCCTCCCTCTTAGGACTGCCCGTGGCCGGATCTTATTCCCGGAGCCGTGCGCCAAAGTGCGGGGAATATTTCGGCGCTGCCTTGGGTAATGATGGTTAGAGGCACCGCGAAAGTGAAGCTGTGCCTTTTTTCTTGCCCACATCACCCAAGGAGAGGAGCCCCGATGATTCGCCGTAACTTCATTCAATTCGCCCCCCTGGCTGCATTGCTCGTCGCCGGCGCCGGCCCGGCCGCAGCCGCGGGCTCCGCCAAGGAAAAAATCGTCATCCAGGTCAGCGACGGCGACCCGAAGAACTGGAACCAGGCGCTCAACGTCGTGCGCAATATCCAGGCCGAGCGCGGCAAGGACAACGTGCAGCTCGAGGTGGTGGTGTTCGGCCACGGCGCCGACATGCTGAAGTTCGACTCGCCGATCGCCAACCGCATCGACGAGACGCTGGCTTCCGGCGCCGACGTCGTCATGTGCCAGAACACGATGCGCGGCCGCAAGCTGACCGACAAGGACATGCATCCGAAGATCGGTTACGTGAAGGCGGGCGTCATCGAGATCCTCGACAAGCAGAAGCAGGGCTGGGCCGTCATCCGGCCATAAGCGCGCGATCCGCGCGCCGCACAAGCGCGTGCAGCGTGGCATGCTGGCGCAGTGGACGCGGCTGTGACGATCGCCGCGCCCGCCGCCGAAGATGCCGCTTAGCCCGCGCGAGCTCGAACTGATCAGCCGCACCACGCTTGCCGACTACGCGCAGGCGGCAGAGGATTTCTGGCAGGGCACGCGCGATCACGACGTCAGCCAGAACATCGGGGCGCTGCTGGCGGCCATCGAGGGCGAGCCGCCGTTTTCCGTTCTTGACTTCGGCTGCGGGCCCGGGCGCGACCTGCAGACCTTCGTCGAGCGCGGCCATCGGGCCATCGGCCTCGAAGGCGTTGCCGCTTTCGCGGCGATGGCGCGTGAACACAGCGGCTGCGAAGTGTGGCAGCAGGACTTTCTGCAACTGAACCTGCCGGCCGAGCGCTTCGACGGCATCTTCGCCAATGCGTCGCTGTTTCACGTGCCGGGGCAGGAACTGCCGCGCGTGCTGCGCGAACTGTGCGCCAGCCTGAAGCCGCGCGGCGTGCTGTTTTCATCGAACCCGCGCGGCAATGACGAGGAAGGATTCAACCGCGGGCGCTACGGCCGCTTTCACTCGCTCGCCTCCTGGCGCCGCTACCTGAGCGAGGCCGGGTTCAGCGAGATCGACCACTACTACCGCCCGCCGGGACTGCCACGCGAGCAGCAGCCGTGGCTGGCCAGCGTGTGGCGCAAGGTGGCCGCGTCGGTCGACAAATAGGGCTGCGCGCGGCGCGCGTTGACGCGATGCCGGCGGCGCGAGTGCGTTGCGCATCCCGCGCTCGCGCGAACGTCGATCCTTGGCGTGCTGATGCAGCGCAAGAAGCAGTGCCGCTCGACGCGTAGGTTGAAAAGCGCGGAAGAGTCCGACGTGACCTCGACCGCAGATCGGTTGACCTCGCCGGGCTCCGATGCGTGAGTGCATGCAGGACAAAACTGTCCGGCGGAGGTTGCATCATGAAAAGCAAGAGACTGTTGACTGCGCTGGCGGGCGCCGCCGTGTTTCTGACGCCATTGCTGGCAAACGCGCAGAAACCGTTCGACCTTGGCAAGAGTGAATTCGAGTCGAAATGCGTCATCTGCCACGGTCCGGCGGCCAAAGGCGACGGCCCATACCTGAAGTTCATGAACCTGCATGAACTGAAGGCGAAGGGTAGCGGCGACCTGACCCTGCTGGCCCAGCGCAACGGCGGCGTGTTTCCGTTGAAGAAAGTCTATGAGTACATCGACGGCACGGCCGAGGTGCTGGCGCACGGGCCGCGCGAGATGCCGATCTGGGGTAGAGGCTATCAGCGGCTGGGCCGCGACGAGCACCGCGACGAGGACTTCGAACGGGCGCCGTTCGACCCCGCACTGTACGCACGCACGCGCATCCTGGCGCTGACCGACTACCTGAACCGCTTGCAGGCGAAATGACCGCAAGGTTGGCCCGGGTGTGGTGATCTCACCGCGCGCGGGTCAGCGCCTTTCGTGGCTCGGCGCTGATACGTCGGGCAGGTGGCGTGCGGGTCGCCCGCGTCAGGCAGCCGCGGCGTGTCGGCGGGTGCGCAGCAGCAGCATGCAGGCGATCGTGAGGTTCAGCAGGTTCCAGCCGATGCCGTTGACGAAGGCGGCCTGGTACGAGCCCGTCAGGTCGAACACGGCGCCCGACATCCAGCCGCCGAGCGCCATGCCGAGCAGCGTGAACATCAACACGGTGCCCGTTCGCGCGCCGGCCTCGTGCGGCGAGAAATGCTCGCGAACGATGATTGCGTAGGCGGGCACGATGCCGCCCTGGAACAGCCCGAACAGCGCCGAGATCACGTACAGCGAGGCCAGCCCATCGAACGGCAGGAACAGCAACAGCGCCACGCCCTGCAGCGCCGAGCCGAGCAGCAGTGTGCGCAGACCGCCGATGCGATCGCAGATCACGCCCGAGATCAGCCGGCTGACGATGCCGAAGCCCAACATCAGCGACAGCATCTCCGCGCCACGCGCGGCGCCGTAGCCGAGGTCACCGCAGTAAGCGACGATGTGGACCTGCGGCATCGACATCGCCACGCAGCAGGCGAGCCCGGCGATACACAGCAGGACCATCGCCGCGTTCGGTGACAGGCCGAAGGGATGGCTGGCCGTCGCATTGACCGGCGCGCCGGCGGCACTGGCCCTGGCCCTGGCCGGCGCCGGCAGCGGCGGCCGCTGCCGCAACATCGGCGCGAGCGTGAGCATGACCACCGCGCAGAACATGCCCAGACCAATGTACGTATCGCGCCAGCCGATCGTCTCGACGAAGTACTGCACGATCGGCGGCCAGACGGTGCCGGCGAGATAGTTGCCGCTGGCGCACACCGCCACCGCGATGCCGCGCCTGCGCACGAACCACAGCGAGGTGTCGGCGATCAGCGGGGCGAAGGTGGCCGAAGAGCCGAGCAGGCCGATCAGCACGCCGTGCGCAACGGCAAACAGCCAGATGCTGCTGGCCAAGCCGGCAGCGACATAGCCAAGCCCGAGGCCAGCGGCGCTGATCAGGATCGGCACCGTGACGCCGTAGCGGTCGGCCAGCCGACCCATCAGGATGCCGCCGATGCCGAAGCCGATCATCATCGCCGTGTACGGCAGGGAGGCGTCGGCACGCGCCACCCCGAACTCGGCCTGCACGGCCGGCAGCACGACCGCCACCACGTACATGCCGCTGGCGCCGACCGTCATCAGCACCAGCGCCACCAGCAGGCGCATGGCGGCATAGCGGGAGTCGGCTTGTGGCGGCATCGCGTACGGCGGTCAGGAGGCAGTGTTCGGGCTGCTTATCGGCAGAAACACGCTGGCCTGCAACGGATTCTGCCCATTGGCCGCGTCGCCAAAGCCGCGGTTATCGCACACCTCGGCGGACGAGGGCGTCACGCAAATTGCATTGTGGCGCTGCAAGGAGCTTCGACTGGACGCGCGGCCACTGTAGAGTCCGCGCATGTCTTCGACCCAAACTTCCGCTCCCGTTGCCGTCGTCACCGGCGGCGCGCGCGGCATCGGCCTGGCGATCGCGCGCTGGTTCCTCGCCGAAGGACATCGCGTCGCGCTGCTTGATATCGACGGCGAGACATTGGCCAGCACCGAGAGCGAGCTGAGCGACGTGCAACGCGTGCTGGCAATCGTCTGCGACGTGGCGATTCCCGGCGAGGTGCGCCCGGCGATCGAACAGGTGACCGCACGCTTCGGCCGCATCGATGCCTTGATCAACAATGCCGGCGTGGCGGTGTTCAAGCCCATGCTGCAGACGACCCACGAGGAATGGGCACGCGTGCTCGCGGTGAACCTCGACGGGCCGTTCATCTGCACGCAGGCCTGCGCGCCGGTGATGCTGAAGACCGGCGGCGGCAGCGTGGTCAATATCGCCTCGATCTCCGGCCTGCGCGCCAGCACGTTGCGCGTGGCTTACGGCACCAGCAAGGCTGCCCTGATGCACTTGACACGGCAGCAGGCCGTCGAGCTGGGCACGCTCGGCATTCGTGTCAACGCGATCGCGCCGGGCCCCGTCGACACGGCGATGGCCAGGGCAGTGCATACGCCGGCCATCCGCGCCGATTATCACGACGCGATTCCGCTGAATCGATACGGCACTCCGGAGGAGATCGCAGCGGCGGTCGGCTTCCTGTGCGGCCCTGCGGCCAGTTACATCAACGGACAGATCCTGTCAGTCGACGGCGGCTTCGAGGCGACCGGCATCGGTCTGGCAAGCGTGCGCAGCGCCGGCGCCGATTGAAGGCGCACCGCAAGACCGGACCGAGCGCTCGACGCGCCGACAGCGCGAAGCCACGTTGCACACCAGTTCGCCCCGGCACGCGAATCACGCGGCCCCCAAGCGCCGCCACACACGCGACACGCCTACGGCGATTCGTCTTCGAAATGCTTGCGCCGGCGCTCTTCGCAGACGAACTCTTCGAGGTCCGGATCGAGCGCAGTCCGCGCAGAAACGATGCCCACCGGCTTGCCCTCTTCGACCACCGGCAGGTGGCGAAAGCCGTTCTCGTGCATCAGCGTCATCGCATAGCCGAACGTGTTGCTCGGCTTGACCGTCTTCGGCTCGCGCGTCATGACCTCGGATAGCGGCGTTGCCGAAGGATCGAGCCCTTTGGCCACGACACGGAACACGGCATCGCGCTCGCTGAAGATGCCGATCAGGTGACCCTCTTCGACGACGACCACGGCGCCGACCTGCTTCTTCGCCATCATTTCAGAGGCTTCGCGAACGGTCATGCTCGGCGCCACAGTGACGAACTTGCGGCGCTCCATGATGCTTCTGATCGGCTGGCTGAACACGTTGGCCTCCCAACCTTCTCTCGTCGTGCGCAGCTTGCGCGCGCGGCCGGTGCCGGCACTTTTCCGCGAAGTTGCCGAGAAGAGGTCTGCCTACGCTAATCAGCCACTCCGCTGTGCGACTTGATCGCGATCAATGCTTACCGATAGGGGTAGGCATTGCAGTGCACTGCCGGCCCTCGAAACGCCGATTTGTGGCCAGCAGTACATTGCCGGCCTCGTTGTGCAGCGTAGCGTCGGCCACGCTACGACCGCTCTCATGAAAGAGATTCCGCGCCTGGTCGCACACCTGGACATGGATGCGTTCTATGCGTCGGTCGAGCTGCTGCGCTATCCGGAACTGCGTGGCCTGCCGGTGGTTATCGGCGGCGGCGCGCGCCACCCGCCGGTGTGGGAGGCGCAAGCCACCGGCGAGCGGCGGCGGCGCTTTGCGCGCCTGCGCGGCTACAGCGGGCGCGGCGTGATCACCACGGCGACCTATGAGGCGCGCGCCTTCGGCGTGAACTCGGCCATGGGCCTGATGCGCGCCGCACAGCTTGCGCCGGATGCGATTCTGCTGCCGGTGGACTTCGATGAATACCGGCGCTACTCGCGGCTGTTCAAGGCCGCCGTCCGCCAGATCGTGCCACTGGTCGAAGACCGCGGCATTGACGAGATCTACCTGGAACTGACGCCGGTGGTCGCCGCGCGAATGCACGAGGCAGTCGCCGAGGAGGCTCGCGATGTCGCTGCAGAGGCCTGGTGGTGCGCACGCGAAGTGGCGTGCGAAATCAAGCTGGCGGTGCGCCAGGCGACCGGGCTTTCGTGCTCGATCGGCCTGGCGCCGAACAAGCTGCTGGCCAAGGTCGCCTCGGAACTGGACAAGCCCGATGGGCTGACGATGATCACGACGAACGACATCGCCACCCGCCTGTGGCCACTGCCGGTGCGGCGAATCAACGGCATCGGGCCGAAGGCCGCGGCCAAACTGGCCCGCCTGGGCATATCGACGATCGGCGAGCTGGCGGCCGCACAAGCGCCTTGGCTGGTACAAAACTTCGGCGCCAGCTACGGCGCCTGGCTCGCCGCGGTCGCGCAGGGCCGCGACGAGCGGCCGGTGGTGACCTTCAGCGAACCGAAATCGATCAGTCGCGAGACGACCTTCGAGCGCGACCTGCATGCGGTGCGCGATCGCACGCAGCTGTCGGCGATCTTCACCGAGTTGTGCAATCGCGTGGCCGACGACCTGCGCCGCAAGCACTATGCCGGCAAGACGATCGGGCTGAAACTGCGCTTCGATGATTTCCGCACCGTCACCCGCGATACCACGCTCGAGGCGGCCACCGACGACGCGGCGGTGATTCGCCGCGCCGCCGGCCAGTGCCTGAAGCGCATCGAACTGTCGCGGCGCATCCGGCTGCTCGGCGTACGCGTCGGCGCGCTCGCGCGCGCCGACCTCAACCCGGCACTGCCCCCCACACACACGCCCGAACTGTTCGGCTGAATCGATTTGCGCCGCGCGCGCG
>JBFINI010000094.1:0-9745 GCA_041611275.1 Burkholderiaceae bacterium | reverse complement strand
GGCGTTCAGGCGTTCGAGGGGATTCGTGCTGTGGATTTGCAGCCTATGCGCCTTGGGGAAGGTCATGAAGGCCAGCACGTCGGCCTCGGCTTCATCCATCAGCTTGGCCAGCTTCGGCAGCCGCTCGCGCAGCTGATCGGCGACCACCCGCCACTGCCGCCGGGCGTCGGCTTCGGTTTCCTGGGCGAACGCCGTGCGGATCAGGGCGGCCACCGTCTGCCGCTGGCCTTTCGGTGCGTGCGCCAGGGCGTTGCGCATGAAATGCACCCGGCAGCGCTGCCAGGTCGCCTTCAGCACCTTGGCCACCGCCGCCTTCAGGCCTTCGTGTGCATCGGAGATCACCAGCCGCACGCCGCGCAATCCGCGGCGCGTCAGCGCGCGCAAGAAGCTCGTCCAGAACGGCTCGGCTTCACTCGGACCGATCGCCATGCCGAGCACCTCGCGCACGCCGTCGGTGTTCACGCCGACGGCGATTATCACGGCCACCGAAACGATGCGGCCGGCTTCCCGAACTTTGACGTAGGTGGCGTCGATCCACAGATACGGCCAGTCGCCCTCGATCGGCCGGTTCAGGAACGCACCGACCCGCTCGTCGATCTCCGTACACAAGCGCGAGACCTGGCTCTTGCTGATGCCGCTCATGCCCAGGGCCTTGACCAGCTCGTCGACCGAGCGGGTCGAGATGCCCTGCACATAAGCTTCCTGAATCACGGCGGCCAGCGCCTTCTCGGCCGTGCGCCGCGGCTCCAGAAACGGCGGGAAGTAGCTGCCCGCGCGCAGTTTCGGAATCTTCAGGTCGATGCTGCCAGCGCGCGTGTCCCACAGCCGGTCGCGGTAGCCGTTGCGGCTGTTGGCCCGCTCGCTGCTCTTGACGTCGTAGCCGGCGCCGCACAGCGTGTCCACATCCATGTCCATCAGCCGCTGGGCGACGAACTGGATCATCTGTCGCAGCACATCGACATCCGGCCCCTTCTCGGCCAGTTCGGTCAGTGCCATAGTTGCCTTGGTCATCGTGGTGCTCCTCGTCGGTTAAGTCTTCGCAAACTCAACCTTACGAGACCCGCGATGACCCCCCGCAAGGGGGCCGGCGCGCCGCGCGCAAAGCCGCTTCGGGCTACGCCCTGCGCGCCTTTGCGCTCACTGCGGACTTACACCACGGCAGGGGACACGAACGCGCACCAGTCGAAGGAGAGTTTTCATCGGCGGATCAGCAGTTGGCCAATCTCATCGATGCCCGCGCGGCGCGACGAAGGAAAATGCGTTGCCTGTCCCGACGATCGATCGCGCGGACAGCGCCGTGTTCAGCCGGTGCCGGTGCTCGGCTTCCAGCCCTCTCCCTTCAACTCGATGATGTAGATGCGGGTGCCAGCGCCGCCGATGTTTTCCACCGAGTGCGTTTCCGCCCGCGAGAAGAACACATGACCCGCAGCGATCTCCCGCACAACGGTCGGTCCGTCCGCATTCGTGATCCTGACCTTGGCATCGGTCAGCGTGACCGCGACCCGGTCGGGGTGGTAATGCATGCCCTGGCCGCAGACGCCGAGCCCCGGCCCGCTCTTGTATTCCAGCACGCGCACGCGCTCGTTCTCGAGGACGACCCGAAATGATCGCGGATCGGCCGTCACTGCATCCTGCGCCAGCGCCTCGCGCGTGACGCCGAGGGCGGCGAGCATGGCCAGGACTTCACGGCGTGTCTTGCGGTTTTCCGAGTTCATGGCTTGTCTCCACGGTCCATTGTTGTCATGAGCGTGTCTGCCTGGATCCGCCGCCTCACATCTGCTGAAACAGATGATGGTAGGCCTCGCTGACCGGCAACTTTTCAGGCCGCTGCTTCAGGCGCAAGGTCAGGTTGCCGCGATCGTCGCGCAGCACGCTGTCGATGGCGTGCACGTTGACGACGGTGGAGCGGTGCACCTGCCAGAACATGGTCGGATCGAGCTCGGTGACGAGATTCTTGATCGTCTTCTTGATCAGCGATTCGCTGTCCGAAGTGACCACCAGCGTGTACTTCTGGTCGGACTTGAAGTACAGGATCTCCTCGACGGTGATCAGCCTCACGGCGGCGCCACGCGAGGCGTTGATCCACTGCAGGTAGCGCGGCACTGCTGGCGCGCGTTCAGCCAGGCCCTGCAGGGCTCGGCGCAGATCGAGCGGTGGCTGCTGCAGGCGCGACTTCAGGCGCTGGATCGTTGCGGCAAGCCGCGCGGCCGTCGGCGGCTTCAGCACGTAGTCCACCGCGCCCGCCTCGAAAGCTTCGAGCGCATGTTCGTCGTAGGACGTGATGAAAGCCACGTGGCAGCGGCCGGCGATCTGGCGCGCCACCTCGATGCCGGTCAGCAGCGGCATATGGATGTCGAGGAACGCCACATCAGGCTGGTGCGCTTCGATTGCGTTCAGCGCCGCTACCCCATCACCCACCCGAGCCACAAGCTCGAGTTCCGGCCACAACGAGCGCAGCAGATCGGCGAGTTCCTCGGCAAGCAGGTGCTCGTCTTCGGCAAGGATCGCCGTGGGAGCAGTCGTTGTGGCTGGTTCAGGCGAGCTCATAGGGCACCTCCACGATGACCTTGGATGCAGCGTCCGTGCTTTCGAGTTTCAGTTGCCCGGCGGTCCCGTAAAGCTCGTGCAGGAGCGAGCGGACGCGGGCGGCCGCCGCGTCCGATGGCGGCGCAGGAAGCGTCAGCAGCACGCGGATGCCGTCGTCCGATCGCTGCGCAGTCAGTCCGCAGGAACCGGCGTTGCCGCCAATGGCGGCGCTCAGCAGCGGCAGCAGCACGCCGGGCGGAAAACGTGCGTGCAGCGCGTCGGATGCAACATCGATCGCCAGGTCAGCACGGGCGTCACCGGCCAGTGCGCGCAGCCTGACGAACGCGCGCGCAAGCTCCGCCTCACGCAGCAGGCTCGACGAAGCCGATCGCAGCCGCGGCAAGGCTGCGCGCAGGAAAACGATCAGTTCGTCGAGGAAATGCTCGGCCCGCCCCGCATCGCGTTCGTACAGGCGAAGCACGGCGTCGAGCATCTCGAACAGCAGTTGCGGATCGATGCGCGCCTGCACCTCCTGCAAACGCGCCTGCGCGATGCGACGGCGGGCTTGCCGTTGCGCCGTCTGGGCAGCGGCCAGGCGGGCAGTTGCCTGTTGATGTTCTCGGCTGCGGCGCAGGTGCGCGAAGAACAGCAGCGCCATCACGAGAGACACCGTGAAACCGTTCAGCTGCATCGTCACGGTGCTGTGCACCAGACCTTGCTCGATCAGGATCGGAGCGCGCCCTGCCGTCAGCCAGTTGGTGAGCGCGGCTGTCAGCCCCGCCGCCAGAATCCACAGAACGCCACGGGAGAATCGCCCCAACCGTCGAGCGAGGCGTTCGCAGCAGTACCCCGCGATCAGCAGCAGGCACCATAGCGAAGCGCCGTAAACGGTCCACCACAGGCCAAGGCGGGTGACGTTGCTGGCGCTCGGCAGCCGCATCACGCTCAAGGCGCCGGTAAAGAACGTCAGCGGCCCGGCAAAGGCGAGCAGACCCGCAACCGCAATGGCCCCGCGATGCGTCTGCAGCCAGCGCAGGAAGTCGCCGGCCTGCTTTGCCAAACGGATGGCAACTGGCATCGGTGGCGCGACAGTCGACATGACGCTCGCTCAGGCGGCAGCGATATCGCCGCTGAACGGATTGACAGCGGCCGCACCGCGCAGCGGGATCGTGATGCTTGCGCGGGCACCTCGCGGCTCACGTGCGGCCAGGGTCATCCTTGCCCGGCCCGGGTAACGCGCCGCCAGTTGGCGCCTGACGTTGACGAGCCCCACGCCGGTGCCGCTGCTTGCCGTTGCGCCGAAGCCCACACCATCGTCGAGCACGGTGACCTCAAGCTGGTTGCGCCGACGCCGAGCCCGCAACTCGATATGGCCCCCGCCCGCCGGCTCCAGTCCGTGCTTGATGGCGTTTTCCACCAGCGTGACGAGCAGCATCGGCGGAAACTCGGTGTCGAACAGCGCCGGATCGACCGTGATCGAGAAACCGAGCTTCGAGCCCATGCGCAGCCGAAAAAGATCGAGATATGCCCGTACCGAGGCGACTTCTTCGCCGAGCGACGCCCGCCGGCTGCGCAACTGCGGCAGCGCCGTGCGCAGGTAGCGCATCAGGCTGCCGATGGCGTCGGCCCCGTCCTGTGGGCGCGTGCGATAAAGGCGACGCACGTTGCCCAGCACGTTGAACAGGAAATGCGGCTCGATCTGCGCCTGCAGCAAGGCGAGCTGCTGTTCGCTGTCGCTTTGCTCCAGTTGCGCGCGCGCCAGTTCCGCGGCGTGTGCGGCTGAATCGATCTGCAAGGCGCGCCGGTGCACATCGGCAATCAGCGCCAGGAACACCGCCGGCAAGCCCCAGCGCAGCGAATCGGCGGCTACGCGCAACGGTGGCGCCAGCCGCGCGAAGCCATCGGCGTAGTAGGCATGCAGCAGCACAGCAAGCACGGCAGACAAGGCGAGCAGCAGCGCGCAGATGACAGCAAGCCGCAGCGGCATGCCGGGCGGGAGCAACTCGTCGAGCACGGTGAACCCGACCAGCAGTACCGCCGCGATGACCGCCAGCTCGAGCAGATGCTCGAGCCAGGCAACGGCGATCTCAGCCGGTGAGAAGAAATCCAGCAGCGCCGGGCTGAACAGCGCGTTCAGCGATAACAGCAGCGTTACGAGCCCCACCGCCGCCAGCCGCCGCCGGTCAAGGGCGCGTGCCGCGCGGGCGATGAAGCTCGGCTCGCGCCGAGGAGGCGCAAGATCGACGTTTCCGTGCATCAGCGTCCTCAATCGAGGCAACGGAACGTCTCATTTTGCGCCCGCAGCGGTCGCTGCCTGCCCGCCGTCGACGGATCGGCCGATTCGCGCCCTGGTTGCCGGCCAGCGCGGATAGCCCCGCCGCCCAGACGAGTTCGTCGGCACGCGCTGCGCGCGGGCTGGAGTCAGGTCACTTTCGCCTGCGACTGAACCGGCGCCGGTGGCTTCGAGCGCAGCAGCAGCGCGACCGGCAGCAGCATCAGCGTGGCGGCCGTCGCCAGCCAATGACCGTCGATGAAGGCAGCCATGTTCGCCTGCTGCGCCAGCACCGAGGCCAGCACGGCGGCCCCCTCCGGCGAGGTCGGGCTGAGCCCCAACGGCGCCAGATATTCGGCTGCGGCCGGTGAGCTGATGTCGATCAGTCCGCGCATCTCTGCCCAGTAACGGTCGAAACCGCGCGTCGTATAGGCGGACATGATGCCGATGCCGGCGGCAGATGCCGCCGTGCGCACCAGGAAGTACAGTGTTGCCGCCTCGGCGGTCAGTTCCTTCGGCAAGGTGACGTAGGCCAGCACGGTCAGCGGCGTGATGACCAGACCCAGGCCCAGGCCCTGCGCAACCAACGGCGGCGTCAACCACCGTCCCGTGATGTCCGGCGACATCTGCGTCATCCACAGGCAGGCCGCGGTGCCGATCGTCGCGCCGACCAGCAGGAAGGTCGAGGCGCTGAAGTGCTGCGAGATCTTGCTGTACAGGTAGATCGCGGCAAAGGCGCCGAGCGCGCGCGGCATCAGCAGCAAGCCGGCTTCGACCGGGCTGTGACCGAACTGCTGCTGGAACAGGAACGGTTGCAGCACCTGCCCGCCCCACAAGGCGATCGCGAACGGGACCCAGGCTGCCAGCGCGATGACGAAGTTGCGGTCGCGCAGCGTGGCCAGTCCGACGATCGGTGCGGCCGGCCGGCTGGCGTAGTGAACCGCCAGCATGGCGACGGCGGCGGCCAGCGTGAAGGCGCAGGCCAGCACGAACGGCGAGTCATAGCCGCGCGCGACGCCGTGATCGATGACGAGCTGCATCGACACCAGTGCCGCCGCCAGCACGAAGAAGCCGGTGAAATCCATCGCGCGCGACTGCACCTCGGTCTGCGGCATCACGCGCAGCGCGGAGGCGATGATGATGATCCCCACCGGCACGTTCATCAGGAACAGCCAGCGCCAGCCGAAGACCTCGGTGATATAGCCGCCAAAGGCCGGGCCGAGGATCGGCACCACCAGCAGGCTCATGTTGTAGTAGGAAAGCACCTTCGGCAGCCGCTCCTTGCCGAAGGTCGCCGCCAGCACGGCGTTGCCGATCGGCGCGATCGGCGCCGAAAAAACGCCCTGCAGGAAGCGCGCCGCCGCCAACGCACCGAGCGAGGTCGACAGGCCGCACAGCAGCGACGCGATCGAGAAACCGGCGACCGTGAACACGAACACCGTGCGCCGGCCGAAGCGGTCGTTCAGGTAGCCGGTCGGCGGCAAGCCGAGCGCCGCACCGACCACATAGGCGGTGAGCAGCCAGGCCGCCTCGTGCAGCGTGGCGCCGAGCTGACCGGCGATCGTGGCCAGCGCGATATTGGTGATCGTCAGGTCGATGGCCTGCATGACATTGGCCATCACGACGGTCGAGACGAGCGCGCGACCGCGCCCGCCCTGGGCGGCCGGCGCTTCGCCCACGCTGGGCGAACTCACTGCACGATGACCGATACCGAGGCGCTGGCCCCGATCGGCAGCGCGGTGCCGGCCGCCAGACCGGTTAGTCGGATGCGCACCGGCACGCGTTGGGCCGTCTTGACCCAGTTGCCGGTGGCGTTCTGCGGCGGCAGCAGGGCGAAGGCCGCGCCGGTGCCCGGACTGATGCTCTCGACAATGCCGTCGAACACGACGTCCGGCATGGCGTCGAGTTCGACGCGCGCCCGCTGCCCGCTCGCAATGCCCGGCAGTTCACCTTCCTTGAAATTGGCGTCGACCCAGTAGCCCTGTTCAGCGACCAGAACGAACAGCGTTGCATTGGCCTGCACCTGCGTGCCGGCCGTGAGCCGCAAGTTGGTCACCCGCCCAGCAGCCGGTGCGACGATGTGCGTGTACTCGAGGTCCAGTTGCGCCTGTCGCAGCTCGGCGTGCGCCGCCAGCACTGCCGGGTGTTCGTCGATCCGCGCATAGGCCTGGGTGCCGGCCCGGCGTACCCGGGCGCGCGAAGCCTCGAGGCTGGAGTTCTCGACCGACACCTGCGCGCGCGCGTCCTCGGCCGCCTGCGATGACACGAAGCCCTGCCGCGCGAGGTCATCCGCACGCTTGAGCCGCGTCCCGGCCTGCTCGATCAGGTGCTCGACGCGCTTGACATCGGCCTGCGCCGCGGCCAGCTCGGCCTGGGCTTCGCGCGCCTGCAGGCGTGCCTGCGCCAGCCGGGCCTGGGCGCGCTCGACGGCCATACGATGAGGGCGATCGTCGAGATCGAACAACGGCTGGCCGGCGGCTACGGTGCTGTTCGGTTTGACGTGGACCTGCATGACGCGCCCGGCGATCTGCGCTGCCACCGGCACGGTGTCGGCGCCGACGTAGGCGTTGTCCGTGCTGCGAAGGGAGGTCGGCATCTGCGTCCAGGTAAACCCGGCCAGTGCCGCGCCCGCGATGAGTGCGAATGCGATGACTTTCGTGTACTGCTTCAATCGACCTGCCTGAGTGCTTGTCCGGCCGCGCCGAAACTTCATTCCAGATGCCAGCTGCGCGGCGAAGGGATCTTACCCATTCCCTTCACCAGGACGTTGATGCCATCGACCGGTCGCTGGCGTCAATACCGGACTCGGGCGTCGCACACAAGTCGTTGATCGGCGTCTAACGGGCAACAAGGGGTTCGCGGTTCAATAGATCACATAAAGGAGGACGTATGGCCACGCGCAAGACCACGAGCAAGACGCCTGCCAACGCCCGCAAAACGGCGACTAGATCATCCGCCAAGGCCACCAAAACGCGTGTTGCTGCGCGCACTGCATCGGTTGTCGCGAGCCCGCCCCCGGCACCGGCCCGCAAGCGCGTTGCCAGGAAGGCGGCGCCGGCGGCGATCAGCGCCGAGCAGCGTTATGTCGCGATCGCGCACGCCGCCTACCTGCGGGCCGAACGGCGGGGTTTCGCGCCTGGCCATGAAGTCGATGACTGGCTCGCCGCGGAGGCCGAGTTCGACGCGGCGAACAAGCCCGCCGCTTGACCGTCGATTTACCCGGCCCCGCGCCGGCGCGCGGCGGCTTACTTCTTCTTGTCACTTATGAATGCAAAAACTCTCCAGCGGCGCGGCCGCGCCATGAATCAACCGCTGAACACTGAACTGCTCGCCGGCATGGACGCCTACTGGCGGGCGTCAAACTACCTGTCGGTCGGCCAGATCTACCTCTATGACAACCCGCTGCTGAAGCAGCCCCTCGAAGCGAGGCACGTCAAGCCGCGGTTGCTCGGCCACTGGGGCACCACGCCGGGGCTGAACTTCATCTACGTGCACCTGAACCGGGTCATCAAGGCGCACGACCTCTCAATCATCTACATCACCGGCCCCGGCCACGGCGGCCCGGCGGTGGTCGCGCAGACCTGGCTCGAAGGCATCTACAGCGAGCTGTATCCGGATGTCTCGCGCGACGAGGAAGGCATGCGTCGCCTGTTCAAGCAGTTCTCGTTTCCCGGCGGCATTCCGAGCCACGCCGCGCCGGAAACGCCGGGCTCGATCCACGAAGGCGGCGAACTCGGCTACGCGCTGGCACATGCCTACGGCGCGGTGTTCGACAACCCGGAGCTGATCGCCGCCTGCGTGATCGGCGACGGTGAAGCGGAAACCGGCCCGCTGGCGGCGAGCTGGCATTCGAACAAGTTTCTCAATCCGGCGCGCGACGGCGCGGTACTGCCGATCCTGCATCTGAACGGCTACAAGATCGCCGGCCCGACCGTGCTGGCACGGATCCCGCGCGACGAACTGGCGCAACTGCTGCGCGGCTATGGCCACGAGCCGATCTTCGTCGAAGGCCACGAGCCGGAGCCGATGCACCGGGCGATGGCCGCCGCGCTCGATGCCGCGACGCGTCGCATCCGCGCGATCCAGAAGGACGCGCGCAGCAAGGGATTCACCAAGCGGCCCGCCTGGCCGGCGATCGTGCTGGTCTCGCCCAAAGGCTGGACCGGCCCCAAGTCGCTCGACGGCAAGCCGGTCGAAGGCTCGTTCCGTTCGCACCAGGTGCCCTTCGGCAGCGTCGCCGGCCACCCCGAGCGGCTGCAGATGCTGGAGACCTGGCTGCGCAGCTATCGCCCCGAGGAACTTTTCGACGAGCATGGCGCGCCGCGCGCCGAACTGCTCGACCTGGCCCCGCAGGGCGAGCGCCGCATGGGTGCCAATCCGCATGCCAACGGCGGCCTGCTGCTGCACAACCTGCGGCTGCCTGACTATCGCCGCTACGCGCTGACGGTCGATGCGCCGGGCACGGTCGAAGGCGAAGCCACGCGCGTGCAAGGCAACTACATCCGCGACGTGATGAAGATGAATGCGCAAGCCGCGAACTTCCGCGTCTTCTCGCCCGACGAAACGGCGTCGAACCGCTGGGCGGCGGTGTTCGACGTGACCAAGCGCTGCTCGGTGGGCGAGATTGCGGCAGACGACGAAAACGTCGCGCCCGACGGCCGCGTGATGGAGGTGCTGTCCGAGCACCTGTGCCAGGGCTGGCTCGAAGGCTATCTGCTGACCGGCCGGCACGGCTTCTTCTCCTGCTACGAAGCGTTCATCCACATCGTCGATTCGATGTTCAACCAGCACGCCAAGTGGCTGAAAGTCACGCGCGAGATCGCCTGGCGGCGGCCGATCGCGTCGCTGAACATCCTGCTGACGTCGCATGTCTGGCGCCAGGATCACAACGGGTTTTCGCACCAGGACCCGGGCTTCATCGACCACGTGGTCAACAAGAAGGCCGAG
>JBFINI010000093.1:0-9788 GCA_041611275.1 Burkholderiaceae bacterium | reverse complement strand
GCTGCTGCTGGCGGGCATCCTCGGCTTTTTCCTGCTCGAAAAGCTGGCGCTGATCCACCACACCCATCACCACGAGGGCGACGAGCATCATCATCACCACGGCCACGACGCGAGCGAGGCACGCCGCGGCGGCATTCCGATCCTGGTCGGTGACGCCTTCCACAACTTTGCCGACGGTGTAGTCATCGCCGCCGCCTTCGTGCTCGACTGGCAGGCGGGCGTCCTGGCCACCGCCGCGGTCATGGCCCACGAGATCCCGCACGAAATCGGCGACTTCATGATTCTGCTCAATGCCGGCTACACGAAGCGGCGGGCCTTCCTCTTCAATCTGCTGTCCGGGGCCTCAGCGGTTGTCGGCGGCGTCGTCGGCTACTTCGTCCTCGATGCGATCGAGCACTTGCTGCCGTACGCGCTGCTGCTGGCGGCGGCGAGCTTCATCTACATCGCACTTTCCGATCTGCTGCCGGAAATGATGCGGCGCTCGCGGCTGGCGCAATCGCTGCCGCAGGTGGGCTTCGTGCTGGTCGGCGTGGCGCTGGCGGCGCTGATCGGGGCGGCGACCCACGCGTCGTGAAGCGCGGCGCGATCAGGGCTGGGCGCCAATCGCCACCGGCCGCGCCGGGTCGGCGACCCACTCGCTCCACGAGCCGGCGTAGATCTGCGCGCCCGGCAGTCCGGCAATGCGCATGGCCAACAGGTGATGGCAGGCGGTGACACCGGAGCCGCAGTGCGCCACCATCTGCTCCGGCCTGCGACCAGCGAGCAACTGCTCGAACTCGGTGCGCAACTGTTCCGGCGCCTTGAAGCGCTCATTGATCAGGTTGTCCTGCCAGAAGCGATGCAAAGCGCCCGGGATGTGGCCGGCCACTGGATCGAGCGGCTCGACGCGGCCTTCATAGCGCTCGCGCGCGCGCGCGTCGACGAGCAGCCGTTGCCGGCTGCCGAGTTGCGCCACGATCTGGCTGGCGTCGACGCTGGTTTCTAGACTTGGGCCGGCGGCAAACCGGCCGGGCGGCCGCGCCGGCGGCTCCATGGTGCTCAGGCCAGTCTGCTGCATCCACGCTGGCCAGCCGCCGTCGAGCAGCGCGACGCGGTCATGGCCAAGCCAGCGCGCCAGCCACCAGAGCCGCGCGGCAAACGAACCGCCGGCGGCGTCGTAGGCGACGAGCTGAGTGTCGTTGTTGATGCCCCAGGCGCGAAAGCGCGCCGAGAGATCCTCGCGCAGCGGCAATGGATGGCGGCCGTTGCGGCCGGTCTTGGCTCCGGACAGATCGGTGTCCATGTGCGCGAACTGCGCACCGGGGATATGCCCCTCATCGTACTGGCGGCGGCCGAGCCCGACGTCCATCAGGTCGTGGCGGCAGTCGATGACACACCAGCCGCTGTCGGACAGGTGCGCTTTCAGTTCGGCACTGCTGACGATCGTGGTGCTCATAGCGGCTTGACGGTCAACGATGCCTTGATCCGCGGCGTCCGGCGCCGCTGCGTAAGCCAGGTGGCCAATATGCCGCTGCCGATGATAATCGCCATGCCGATCCAGCCGGCAAACGCGATGTGGTCGGCGAAGACGACGACCCCGAGGAACGAGGCAAAGAGAATCGACGAATACTGCAGGTTGGCGGTCAGCAGCGCGCGGCCGCGCGAAAAGGCGCGGGTCAGCGCCAGCTGCGCCAGCAGCGCCGAGATGCCGACCCCGGCCAGCAGCGCCACACCGACCGGCGTGTGCGTGCTGAAGCCGGTCAGCAGGCTGCCGCCGACGCCCAGCACCAGCGCCGAGGCCGAAAAATAGAAGACGATGCGCCATTCCGGTTCGCCGCGCAGCGCCAGTTCGCGCACATGCCAGTAGGCCAGCGCCGACAGGAAGCCGGAAACAAGCCCGGCGATCGCGCCGACCCATTGTCCGGTGGTGAAGCTCGGCTGCAGCATCAGCAACACGCCGAAGAAGCCGACCGCAAGGGTGGCCATCAGCCGCGATTCGAGCGGCCGGCCGGCGCGCACGGCGGCGCCAAGCACGAAGGCGCCCATGAACAGCGACGAGGTGTAGTTCAGCGCCGTGGCGGTGCCCAGCGGCAGCATCGCGGTGGCGAAGAACCACAGGCCGAGCGAAACCGTGCCCACCGCGCCGCGCCGCAGGTGCATCCACGGCACCGGCGTGCCGAGCCGCCGGTGGGTCAGGTGCGCGTACAGCGCCAGCGCGGCGACGCCGATCAATGCGCGGTAGAGCACGATCTCGGCGACGTGGTAACGGGTTGCGGCCAGTTTGACGCACGCGCCCATGATCGCGAACAGCGCCGCGGCGACCAGCATCCACAGTGATTGCATAGCGGTCGAAGTCTATCGGTTCGCCCGATCGATGCGCGTCGCTGGCCTAGAATCGAACCTTTCGTACTTTGCTGCCCATGGCCAAGACTTCGAACCCCAAAGCGGTCGGCGAACTGACATTCGAGCAGGCGCTGGACGAACTCGATGCGCTGGTGCGGCGGATGGAGGCCGGGGAACTGAACCTCGATGAGGCGGTGACGGCCTATCGGCGCGGCGCGGAGCTGGCCAAGCACTGCCAGGGCAAACTGGCGGTGGCCGAACAGGAAATTCGCAAACTCGACGGCGAAACGCTGACGCCGCTCGATCCGGGACAGCTGCGCGGCGGATGAGTCGTCACGCACCGGCGATGCTGGTCGGAGAGAGCGCAGTCTCTTTCGATCACTGGGTACGCATGCGGCTCGCCCTGTTCGAGCGGTCCGCCGATGCGGCCTTGCCGCCGGCCGGAAGGATTCCCGCCCGTTTGCACCAGGCCATGCGTTACGCCGTGCTCGGCGGCGGCAAGCGGGTGCGGCCGCTGCTCGCCTACGCGGCGGCCGAGGTCGGCGCAGCAGCACCCGCTGACGCAGCGGTGGATGCGGTGGCCTTGGCCGTTGAATTCGTGCACGTGTATTCGCTGATCCACGATGACCTGCCTTGCATGGACAATGATGTCCTGAGGCGAGGCAAGCCGACCGTGCATGTCGCTTTCGATGAAGCCACGGCGATGCTCGCGGGCGATGCGCTGCAGGCCGAGGCGTTTCGCGTGCTCGCCGATGCGCCGGTGGCCGGTGAACTGCGTGCCAAGCTCGTCTCGACGCTGGCCCATGCTTCATCGACCGAGGGCATGTGCGGCGGGCAAGCGATCGATCTGGCGGTTACCGGCCAGCGGCTGGACATCGCTGAGCTGGAGGCGATGCACCGTATGAAAACCGGTGCGCTGCTGGCCGCGTCGGTAAGTCTGGGAGCGCTGATCAGCCAGGCCGATAGCGCGGCGACGGCGGCGCTCGACGCTTACGGACGAACGATGGGCCTGGCTTTCCAGATCGTCGACGACGTGCTTGACGTCGAAGGCGATGCGGCGACGCTGGGCAAGACCGCCGGCAAGGACGCGCGCGAGAACAAACCCACCTACGTGTCGGTGCTCGGGCTGGCTGCAGCCAAGGCGCGCGCCGCTGAGTTGCATCGCGAGGCGCAGGCGGCGCTGACCCCGCTCGCCGGCGGCGCCGATCGTCTGCGACAATTGGCGGACTTCATCGTCGCCCGCGCGTGCTGAGCGCTGCGATCAACGCGCTGCCATGAGCGGATTGCTCCAAAGCATCGATTCACCCGCCGATCTGCGCCGGCTCGACGTCGCGCAACTGCCGGCGCTGACCGAGGAACTGCGCGCTTTCGTGCTCGAATCGGTGTCGAAGACCGGCGGCCACCTGTCGTCGAACCTCGGCACGGTCGAGCTGACCGTGGCGCTGCATTACGTGTTCAACACGCCGACCGACCGCATCGTCTGGGACGTCGGCCACCAGACCTATGCGCACAAGATCCTGACCGGCCGGCGCGAGGCGATGGCCACGCTGCGGCAGCTGGGCGGCATCTCCGGCTTCCCCCGGCGCAGTGAATCGGAGTACGACACCTTCGGTACCGCCCATTCGTCGACGTCGATCTCGGCGGCGCTCGGCATGGCGGTGGCGGCGCGTAATCGCGGCGAGCAGCGGCATGCGATCGCCGTCATCGGCGATTCAGCGATGACCGGCGGCATGGCCTTCGAGGCGCTGAACAATGCCGGCGTGGTCGAGGGCATCCGCCTGCTGGTGATTCTCAACGACAACGACATGTCGATCTCGCCGGCGGTCGGCGGGCTCAATCGTTATCTGGCGCGACTGATGAGCGGCCGCTTCTATGCCGCGGCCAAGCAGGCTGGCAAGAACGTGCTGAAGCACCTGCCGCCGGTGTTCGAGCTGGCGCGCAAGTTCGAGGAGCATGCCAAGGGCATGGTCGTTCCCGGCACGCTGTTCGAGGAGTTCGGCTTCAATTACATCGGGCCGATTGACGGCCACGATCTCGATTCGCTGATTCCGACGCTGCAGAACCTGAAGGAGCGCGACGGGCCGCAGTTCCTGCATGTGGTCACGCGCAAGGGGCGTGGCTACAAGCTTGCCGAGGTGGATCCGGTGCTGTATCACGGCCCCGGGCGTTTCGATCCGAGCGTCGGCATCAAGAAGGCCGTGGGCAGTGGCGCGCCCACCTACACGCAGGTCTTCGGCGACTGGCTGTGCGATATCGCGGCTGCCGACTCGCGCGTGATCGGCATTACGCCGGCGATGCGCGAAGGTTCCGGCATGGTGCGCTTCGAGCGCGAGTTCGCCGGCCGCTACTTCGACGTTGGCATCGCCGAGCAGCACGCAGTGACCTTCGCCGCTGGCTTGGCCTGTGAGGGCTTGCGGCCGGTGGTCGCCATCTACTCGACGTTCCTGCAGCGCGCCTACGATCAGTTAATCCACGACGTGGCGATCCAGAATCTGCCGGTCACGTTCGCGCTCGACCGCAGCGGCCTGGTCGGCGCCGACGGCGCCACGCACAATGGTGCATTCGATCTTTCCTATCTGCGCTGCATCCCGAATCTGGTGGTGATGGCGCCAGCCGACGAAAACGAATGCCGGATGTTGCTGACCACCGCGGTTCGTCACGACGGCCCGGCTGCCGTCCGTTATCCGCGCGGCACCGGTGTTGGTGTGGACATCATCCGGGATCTGATTTCGCTGCCGATCGGGCAGGGTGAAGTGCGGCGCGAAACGGGCGCGCGTGCCGGCGGCCGGCTGGCGATCCTGGCGTTCGGGACGCTGCTGCAACCTGCGTTGGAAGCGGCCGAGCATCTCGACGCGACGGTCGCCAACATGCGCTTCGTCAAGCCGCTGGACAGGGCGCTGCTTGAAAGGCTCGCCCGCACCCACGACGCGCTGGTCACCGTCGAGGAGAACGCCGTGCAGGGCGGCGCCGGCTCGGCCTGTGCCGAACTGCTGGCTGAACTGCGGCTGGAACGGCCACTGCTGCACCTCGGCCTGCCCGATCGATTCGTCGATCACGGCGATCCGGCACTGCTGCTGGCCAACGTCGGTCTCGATGCGGCCGGCATCGAGCAGTCGATCCGGCAGCGTTTCGCCGCTCTGCTGTCGCCGGTGCCGCGCGTGAAATCGGTGGCATGAGCGCGCCGGGCCGCCGCAAGCGCGAATCCACTGCGCCCAGCGCAGCTACAACGCGATGAACAGCCGTAGCCGTCCGGTCGCAATACTGCAGCATCACGGCGACGTCGGGGCGGGCTACTTCGAGGACTGGCTTCGTGCCGGGCGGATCGAATTTGAACTCGTGCGCCTCGACCTGGGCGAAACGGTACCCGCGGATGCGACTGTCTTTGCCGGTATCTGCTCGCTGGGGGGACCCATGGCAGCCTACGAACCGCTGCCATGGATCAAGCCGGAGATTGAGCTGCTGCGCGGCGCGGTCGCGGCGGGCGTGCCGGTGATCGGCCATTGCCTAGGGGGGCAACTGCTGGCCAAAGCGCTGGGTGCCGAAGTTACGCGCAACGCGGTCAAGGAAATCGGCTGGGGCAAGCTGGTCATCACGAACCCGGTGATGGCGCGTGAATGGCTGGGCAGCACGCCGGCCGAGTTCGAGATGTTTCAGTGGCACGGCGATACTTTTTCGCTGCCGGCGCGGGCAACGAGCTTCCTCGAAAGCCGCTGGTGCGGTAACCAGGCGTTCGTCGTCGAACACGCCGGTGTCGCGCACGTCGCGATGCAGTTTCACTGTGAAGCCACGCCGTCGATCATTCGCTTGTGGACTGGAGATGACACCTGGTACGAGGAAGTCTCGGCAGAGCGCGAAGCCACCGGCGGGCCGGCCGTGCAGGATGCCGAGGCAATGCGCGCCGACCTCGATGCGCGCTGCGCAGCCATGCACGCTTTGTCGGCGCGTATTTATGCGCGCGGGTGGCGTGGCGCGGCGCTGCGCGCCGGCGCCAACGGCGCATTGCACGCGGTTCGTTGACTCGGGCGTTCGCTCGCGGTCACCAGCGCGTCGCGAGCGAGCGCTGTGGTGGTATCGATCAGATCAAAGGTAGCGTCATCGGTACGCGTTCAACCCGCAGCGACAGCGCGGCTGCACCCGCACTCACACTCTCAGGTCACCATGGCGATGTGCGCATGCGTGGAGCAGGCTGGCGCAACCTCATTGCCACGCGTGCGCCACAAAGTGCGCGGCCAGAACGTCGGAATTTTGATGGTGGACGAAGTGGGCGGCCGTCAACCCGTCATGCAGCGAGGCTTGCTGCCTGCATTGAGTTCTGCACCAGGAACGCCGGAATGGCATCGAGTCCCGCCATTTGTGCCGCGCGCCAGCGTCGTTCGCCGTGCACGATGACGTAACCGTCCTCAGTCGCGCAGAGCAGCACCGGCCGAATGACCCCGTGCCGCCGCACGCTTTCGGCCAGCGATTCGACCTCTGCCGGCTCATCGCCATTACGGCGAGGGTCGGGAACGATGTCTGCACAGCGGATCAGTGCAACGCTCATACAGTCTCCTGCTTCGATCCCCGGCGTGCCTTTGCGACATTCCGCCGGCAGCATGCGGTCTGAGTCTTCTTGTGTACTAACGATTCAGCACCACGAATTCTCGCCGGCTGGCGGATGATGTGAAATCGCGCCAGTCGGTGCAAAGCGCCTTCTTTCGGCCTAGCCAGATTGCGACCTATCGCCGGTTGGCGGGGCCTCACATAACAGCGGTAGCCGAGGCAGTCACACTGGAATGAACGCGGCTGGTCAACCGAAGCCGTCGACGTTGCACCGCAAAAATAGAACGACTGGCGCTAGTCGCGAAAATTCTCGAAGCTCAGCGGCACCTCGGTCACCTTCGCGCGCACCAGGGCGATGCACTCCTGCAGGGTGTCGCGCTTGGCGCCGGCGACGCGCACAGCATCGCCCTGGATGCTGGCGGTGGCTTTGAGCTTGGCTTCCTTGAGCATCTGCACGATGCGTTTGGCCAGCGTCTGCTCGATGCCGCTTTTCACCCTCAGCACCTGCTTGACCTTGTCGCCGCCGACCTTCTCGACCTTGCCAGTCAACTCGACAAAGCGCACGTCGACGTTGCGCTTGGCCAGCTTGCCGAGAAGAACGTCGCGCACCTGGCCAAGCTGAAACTCGCTGTCGGCAAAGGCGGTCAGTTCAAGTTCCTTCTGCTCGATCCGGGCATCAGTGCCCTTGAAGTCAAAGCGGTTGCCGATTTCCTTGTTGGACTGGTCGATGGCATTGCGCAACTCGACTAGATCGGGCTTGCAGACGATGTCGAAGGAGGGCATGGCCGTTCCGTGATGGGAGGGTGGTTGACGTCGAAACGGCAGTCTAGCGAGACCCGCTTCCTATAATCAGTGCATGCCGCTGCAACTTGTCGAGGACGCACCGCTCGGACCTTTCAATACGTTCGGCGTCGATGCGCGCGCCGCATTTCTGGCGCGACTCACGTCTGTCGAGCAGCTCGCCGAGCTCGAATCGCTGCCAGCAGTGCGGGGTCTGCCGTGGCTGATCCTCGGCGGCGGCAGCAATCTGCTGTTCACCGGAGATGTCGAGGGTGTGGTCGTCAAGATGGAGGTTCCTGGCCTCGCCGAAGTCGAGGGTAGTGACGATCACTGGCACTTCGAAGTTGGTGCCGGCGAGAACTGGCACGCGACAGTCGAGCGGCTGTTGCTGGCGGACCGCCCGGGCCTGGAAAATCTGGCGCTGATTCCCGGCAGTTGCGGTGCGGCGCCGATCCAGAACATCGGCGCCTATGGTCTAGAACTGGCCGAGCGATTCGTGTCGCTGCGCGCCTGGGATGTCGACGCGCGGCGCGAGGTCGAGATGCGGCTCATCGATTGCGACTTCGGCTATCGCGACAGCGTTTTCAAGCGTGGGCTGTCGGGCCGTCGCGTGATCCTGAGTGTGACGCTGGCACTGCCAAGGGTGTGGCGACCGATCACCGGCTACGCCGATATCGCGCAAGAAATGAAGGCGCGCGGCATTGCGCGGCCGAGTGCACGCGATATTTTCGACGCGGTGGTCGCGATCCGCCGCCGCAAGCTGCCCGATCCGCAGCAAATCGGCAACGCCGGCAGCTTCTTCAAGAATCCGATCGTTTCGCGCGAGCAGCACCACGCGCTGATCGCGCATCACCCGTCTTTGGTCAGCTATCCGCTACCCGGAGGTCGCCTGAAGCTTGCCGCCGGCTGGTTGATCGACGCGGCGGGGCTGAAAGGCGCCACCCGCGGCCGTGCCGGTGTGTATGAGAAGCAGGCACTGGTGCTGGTCAATCGAGGTGGCGCCAGCGGCCGTGAAATTCTCGATCTGGCGCGGGAGATCCAGGACAAGGTGCGCGAGAAATTCGGCGTGCTCCTGGAGCCGGAGCCGGTGATCGTCTGATCGGCCACGCGGCTGTCTGCTCGCGCGGTCGCGGCGCGCGAATCCAATGGCACCGGCAAATCAGTCAGGTGCGGTTCGCGGCAGCGGCTTGCCCTGCCTGACGATTTCGACCGCCTGCGCGAAACGCTTGTGAAAAGTGCCTTCGGTCAGTGTCGTGAAGATGTTTGTCTGCACCCGTCGCTTGGTGACGATTGTCACTTTGCTCGACGCCGGCGGCACCGGTTCAACCCAGGCACCCATCACTGCGCCCATCGACACCAGATTCATGCCGGAACTGGTGAGCATGTAACCCTGCGCTCGGTGCTCCTCGATCGCATCGGCCCCTTCCCAGCGCAGCACCATCTTGGCGATATCCCAAGCTTGATCCGGCTTGACCGGATAGACCTGCGCGGTGCCTTCGCGCCCGGATTCCTTGGCCGCGACGACATCGTTGAGCGTGGCGCAGCCGCTGTTGATTGCTGCAGCCAGGACGATCATGGTCAGCAGAAAGTGGCGAGACCGGTGGAGCGGCATACGAGCGGATCCGGAAAAGGTGGTGGTTCGTGGTTGTCGTCGTTGTTCAGTCGTCCGACGTGTCGTTGCCCAGCCGCGGCAGCGCCGTGCCCTTGCCGGTCGACAGCAGGCCGATTTTTGAATAAGTCGCCAGCTTTTCGCGCGTGTCTTCAATGTCCAAGTTGCGCATCGTCAGCTGGCCAATGCGGTCGGCCGGCGAGAAGAACGCTTCGCCTTTCTCCATCGTCAGCCGCTCAGGCTTGTAGGTGAGGTTCGGCGAGGTGGTGTTCAGGATCGAGTAGTCGTTGCCGCGGCGCAGTTCGATCGTCACCTCGCCGGTGACGGCGCGCGCCACCCAGCGCTGCGCGGTCTCGCGCAGCATGATCGCCTGCGGGTCGAACCACCGGCCCTGGTACAGCAGCCGTCCGAGCCGCCGGCCGTTGTCGCGATAGCTCTCGATCGTGTCCTCGTTGTGGATGCCGGTGATGAGCCGCTCATAGGCGATGAACAGCAGCGCCAGGCCCGGCGCCTCGTAGATGCCGCGGCTCTTCGCCTC